>NZ_KV820678.1:0-7189 GCF_001815465.1 Porphyromonas sp. HMSC077F02
AGTCACCCTCATCACCCAGAATATCGGATGAGGCCAAAAAGTCACAAACCGATTTTACTGGCTTTTGTCCTGACTGCTCGCAAGGTTGGGATTTCATCTGCCAGATGTCAGTCGGCTCTGATTGCTGTGGTGCGACTCCACTGGAACAAGCTGAAGTATTTGAGCAGTAGTACTCAAGGGAAATTCATGACTTTAAAGGCACAGACCTAGAATACATGCATTGGTATAGTAGGGGAATGTGGCTTGTAGAGCAAGATTTGTATCCTTATGTCCAAGATGATTATTTGTCCCTTATCTTGGCTTTATTCCTGGCCCAAGTTTCACGGCAAAAAATGAGTTCCGGGAAGTTTTGCCACGATATCTGATAGGGTGATTACCGTAACTAGCTGAGCGACTGAAGGGGCTCTTCGACGGGTGTGCGAATTTCGATTTGTAGGACACTTTTGGTTCAAATATTTATTGTTACTTTGCACTATGCATATTCAAATCCGTTCTTAACCCTCTAGCCAAAAAAGAGACAATGACACCCCTCCAAACAAGCTCCTGAAATCTACCAAAAGCTCGGCTTATGAGAAGCCCCGTTCAGGAAAATCAAAATCTGTAGGACACAAAGTCCATAGCCCAATGCCCACATCCCGCCTCCAGCAAGCATCTTACGCCTCCTCTCGTGAAACTTGGCTAGTACTGGTTTTGGTCAGAAGGATTAGGCGCAACCTAATGCCCCAATTGGTGACCGACTCAGTCTTGAGCCCTACTGCCTCCACTATTCTTGTTCTGGAACTCCCTACTATCCCTTTGAACTAGATTATTCAGACTGGTGGATAGAGGTACGGTTTGAGCAGTTATCGTAAGACTATACAGAAAGAGAGTAGAAAGCCTACTTTTCAGCGATAGATACAGAGCGTCAGCTCCCATCCTTTGTTACTTCTAGCAGAAAGGAAGAATCCTTCTTGTGCTTCTTACTCTCATAAGTCGCTTCTTATCTTACAAAAGAATCACCTCGAGTTTGAAAGTGAGGGAATAAACGGATTTAAGAATTTCTTTTTTACTATTCTATATTGTTGAATTTCTTTAGAATTAGTTCAAGGTAAATTAGATTACTCTGGATTTGTTTAGAAGCAACATCCATGGTGGATATGTTTATATCTTCTGATCTGTACTTCTCAATGTTTTGATCTGAAAGTAACTCAATAACAACATTATCTCTAAACTTTGAATTATCGCATTCATGAGCAATAATATTCCTCATTTTTGTTAGGGTGGAAAAGCAATGATAAAAAACGTAAGAGGTTTTGCTTTGTATGGAGTCGATTTCGAAAGAGAATCTTGGGATGAGATTTCCCTCCTTGCATAATCTTATAATCTGACTGGAGGAAAACGAGCCAAACTGGTCTTTATAATTATACTCAAGGTGAGTCTTAAAATCATCTAACTCATTATCAAAATGCATAGCTTTTGCTGCTTTGAGACCTCCATACATATAATATATTTTGTAGTGATGTTTTTGCTCAAGAGAGCCTATCGAATCTCGGAAGATGTTTTTGATTGCTTCTTCTAACATGAAGTACTTAGAGAGAAAAATAAAAGTTAGTACTGCTCTTGTTTGATAAGAAAGGAATTCTTCACTCTTCATTATTGCTTAGTAGTTGTTTTACTCTTAATAGTCTTTTGTTTACATTGCTAGTAGTGCCAGCTGATTTATTCAGAGACTCAAGCATTTCTTCATCACTCGCAATAATTGATATCTTTTCAAGTAGGTCTTCCTCTTGAGAAACAATATAAGGAATGCAAGCGTTTAGAATGTAATCTCGACCAGAAGTGTTTTTAAGAACTTCAAGTAGAATTAATGTGCCTTCTAAAATCTTTTCAAGATCATTATCATTAATCTTGTTTTGCTTGTTTTGGATTTCTTGAAGTGTTCGATTGATCATATCTCTTGGTCTTGAGTTATAGCCAACCACTACACCATTTTCTATATCAGAGTTTACGTAATAGGATAGACTAGCATAGAATCTACCGTAATCTTCGTATCTTTTAATATCATTTCCCGTGAAGAGATTATTGTATCTTGTGCATTTGGTTGGACTCTCTAAATTTTCTTGGACAAACTTATCAATCTTTTCAAGAATTGGTGAGCGATAAATTGCTCTTCTTATCTCGTTAACTTTTAGTTTTTCTGCGCCTTTATTTAGACGTGAGAAAATATCGTACTTCGTGAATTCCGGTGAGTTCGCAGTTATGACATAGATGTCTAATACAGAAGAAAGTAATTCGCTTACTTGGGTTTGAAAGTTATCCTTTATTTCATAAAATGTCCTTCCTCCAAACCAGTCGCTATAGTACTCTAAATGTTTAGTAGATAGGAGCAACTTGTCTTGAAGAAATTCCATGACGGTTGTCAATCGTTGCTTTCCATCAACAACTTCATAGTAGTTGTTCTCAAGAACATCTTGTCCAGGAATTTCTACGACATAAATTGGAGGAACGATAATTCCCATAAATAAGGATTCAATAAACGCCGTTTGTTTGTCTCTTTTCCAAATAACATTTCTTTGATATTCAGGAGAAAGATCTAATTGTCTAGATTTGATTTTTTGGTAGATTTCTTGAATTGACCATGTTTGTTTGACTATTTTTGTTTGTCCTAATAACTCTCTTTTTTCTTCGAAAGATGGATAGGAATCATTAGAGGCATCATCTACAGATTCATTTTCAGCTAACTGTAGATTTTCATCAAGTTCTGTTGTTTGCATAAAATATTCTTCGTTGATATTTTTCATGATTACGCTTTTCTTATATTGTTAATATCTATGTCTGTGAGGAGGGCTTTTTGGCATTCTGTGTAGTTCTTGAGGAACTTTTGGGATGCCTCCCAGTAGTCATTATAAGCTTTGCTCATATTTCGGTGTATTTTTCTTTGTGTCGCCAAATCAGGTATCGGAATGAATACTGAGTTGAGGAATGCATCTTGCTGAATTCTTGCTCTTGATGACGAAGATCCAGTCGCAATTCTTATTAGCTGTGATTTGACTAGTTCTGATTGTAGAATCGCAGCAAGAACATAATTGCTGATAATCATACTCTCATTATGTAATGATAATACATAGGCTTCTTTGGAAATGAGAACTTCTTCTATCTCATCTGGGATAATGAATACCCTGTTAAGCCTTGGGTTAATTCTTGTATAAGCGATATCTCCACCTTTTGCCAAATTAAAAGAGTCTCCTATTTCATCCCCTTTTAGCTTTCTGATATTTGATATGGTTCCAGTGTCAGGTGACACATCTGGAATTTCAAGATAGTAATACTCTTGTTCTGCAAGAGGTTTAATAGAATTATTTTCAATACTGCAAACTTTGTCAAGTCTTTGGAGATTAGAAAATTTAGTGTGAATTGCTTTAATGTCTACAGAGTTTATTAGGTATTGAGAGTCTATCCTATAACTAGTAACATTCTCTTGCTTTAGCCACACATATTCTCCTCCACTCTTTGTAGTTCTAATGTCTTGAAAAACTCCACTTGATTGGCTAAAAGTAAATTCTAATAAGTCATTGTATTCAATAGGCTTATATGTGGATTTGCCTACTTCGTATCCGACAGCACTAACTGTTCCGAGGAAAACATATTCAGGCTTGTTGTCGTTTGAGAGATTGCGTTTTCTTAACCCGAGTATTGCTGTCTTTGAAACTGATTTGCCAAATGGTATAAATGCACCTTCAGGAAGGCCTATAGAGAGTGTGATATAGCATTTTGACATAATCCACTCTCTAAAGTATTGGTAGCTGGGTAAGTTTAAAAGACCCTCTGGAAGGACAATATAGAGTTCACCATCCTCTTTTAGTGACCTAACACACTTTTCGACAAACAACACATCAAGTTCTTGGCTCTCTCGTCCTATGCCAAGTTCAAATTGATTTAGAACATCGTCAAAGGCATAAGGGATCGTAAAAGGGGGATTAGTAAGAACTAGATCGAAATGGTTGTCAAGAATTTTTTCATTTCTTAAAGAGTCGCCTTGATAGATATTATTATATCCATCACCATGCATAATTAAATTGATTTTAGCTAGTACATGTAAATCTTCATCAGCTTCTCCTCCCCATAAGCACTTGTCAATTAACTCTTCAAAGATAATTCTTCTCTGAACTTCAGAGAGAGGTGAATTGATGATCTTTTGGGTTACATATAGGAATGATTGAATGAGAAATCCTCCAGAACCACAGGCTGGATCAAGAATTTTATCTCCAATATTTGGGTTTGCAAACTTTACGACAAAATCTACTATTTCTCTCGGGGTGAAATACTGATCAAAATCTCCTCTTAGAGTTGATTTTAGGAAAATCTCATAAACGGCTCCTTTGATATCATCTCCTGTACCCAAAAATGACCATGGTTCAAGCTTCTCAACGACAGAGAGGAGGCATTTTTCATCTGAGATGTTTATGCCTTCATTTGGGTTCGTGTATATTGGATATGATTGTTTTGCTTGAGAAAAAAGATTTAAAAAGACTTCGTATGGTGTAGTGTCATCAGCCTTCGCCAGCCTTTTTAATATATCTATTTGAAATCTATTTGTATCACCATTTTTCGCTCTTCTTTCTTCATTCATTTTGACAAGGAGGATTTTTGTCATCTCCTTAAATGATTGATCGGAACGAATTAAACCTCTTTTTTCGATAATGTCCTTAGATTCCTTTATGATTGCGTACAGCTCTTCGGGCTTGTTGAGAGTAAGCATAAGACTTTGAACCTCTCGAATTTCTATATCGGAGAGTTCTCTTTTTCTGCTTCTTGAGACATCACGGGTAAGTTCACTTCTACTTGGGATTTCCGAAGTTTGCTTGCCAGTATATATATTAGTCGTTATGACATCAAAACCATTGGTCACAACAGCGTATAGTGCAGGAGGGGTAGAAACTAGTTTTGCGTAACTAATACTTTGCAGTATCTCTTTTTCATTTAATGAAATGTTTGGTGCTTTTGCATCAATAACTATTTCAATGTTATTATTCTCAACTATCTCAATATCAGAGATAACAGTCACACTTTTTGTTCCTGCTTGAACACTCATTGAGTTTTCAAACCTCATGTTTTCAATCTGATAGCCCAAAGATTTTAAGTAAGGGAGAATAATATGAACCTTAACATCTTCTTCGGTCTTAATCCTTTTGGAGTAGTCAGAAATATTTTCTTTGATCCATTCTCTAATGCTCATTTTACTGCCTGTAGTATAGGAGTTACATTTACTAGATTATCTTCAATCGTACAAAGTTAACTATATTCTGCGTCTTACTTGCCCTTTAACCCAAGTTTCACCAGGGGTTACGCATTAGGATTTAAAATCCGTAGTCAGTTTGTAGTATTTGAGAGGGCTCTTTGAGTGCATTGATTTTTTTGATATGCGTCAAAAGTACGCTTCTTTTGGGTTCTTAATCTTTCCAAGAAGAATAACGCGATTTTATACATGATATTGACGTTCTTTACGGAGTTCTCTTTTCTTCTAAGTGATTGATCCTCATTGAATATAACATCCAAGCAGTAGTGTAGGTTATTCTCAATTGCCCAGTGTCTTCGGATCATTTCAAACACCATTTCATTGTCCTCTAATGATGAAATGTAATAGCTAATCTCTTCACTTTCCGTGCCTTTACATTTGTCATACCTTACCCGCGTCATTTTATGAATAGACTTGAGGTCTTTCCACTTGTCGAGGCTTTTATATTGTTCAATATCAGCAAATCGCATAGGGGTGATTATGCTATCCAACTCTCGACTCTCCACTCTTCCGTGTCCAGATGTTTGCTCGCTGATCTTTTTAATCTCATCTTTGTAAAAGGGCTTAAAATGCTCCTCTAACTCGAGTAACGTCCCAGGCTGATTGGACTTCACATTAAGGATGTAATCACCTCCTTTCTTTCTAATGATTTCAACGATCTCTTTCTGTGTGCCGATGGCATCAATTGTAATGACATTATCCTTTATGTCAATGAGATCAAACAGCTCTTTTATCGCATTGATTTCATTTGACTTCTTTGATATAAACACCTCATTGAGAGCTACTTTAATTCCAGAAAGATAAGCAGAAACTGCATGAGCATCAGCATCTGGAGTAATGCTCTTTACCCCTCTGATCGTTTTGCCATCAATTGCGGTATGTTGGTCTGCAATCTGAAAAATCTCCTCAATCCATTTTGAAAAAGCCTCTCTAAACCTTATTGGGTCAAGGGCACTGAAGGCATAGCTGAATGTGTCATGAGATGGGGTGTAGCCACGCAATTCTCCTTTACTTAAACGCTTGTAAACTTTCCACAAGTCCTTCTCCTGAAGCTCTGCATAAAGAGCAAATTGATTCCAAGTCTTAAATCCAGACATGAATGCAGAAAAGGCGATAAGAAGAAGATAATCAATCGGATACGTCAGTCTATTGCCATGGCGTGGATCTGGTACGGTAGATAGGATAGAAAAAACACTATTCATAACTTTACATCTAATTAAATTGAATATAAATGATTGATAACTAGATATAAAGATACACAAAATATACAATGCAAACAAGTGAAAAACGTTAAAAATCAATGGGTTGAAAGCGATTTAACATTTCGCCCAGCGTGCTTTTTCTAATGCGTAACCCCTGCAAGTTTCACAGCAAAAATGAGTTTTGGGAATTTTTTTCACGATATTTGATGGGGTGTTTGTCTTAACTTGCTGAGCGACAAGAGGGGGGCTTCGACGAGTGGTACGAATTTCGATTTGTAGGACACTTTTGGGTCAAATATTTGTTGTTACTTTGCGCCATGTATATTCAAATCCGTTTTTAACCCTCTAGTCAAAAAGAGACAATGACACCCCTCCAAACAAGCTACTAAGATCTACCAAAAGCTCTGCTTACGAGAAGCCCCTTTCAGGAAAATCAAAATCTGTAGGACACAAAGTCCATAACCCAATGCCCACACCACGTCTCCAGCAACCATCTCACGCCTCCTCTCGTGAAACTTGGGTTAAATCAAGAGGATTCAAAGTGAAAAATTGCACTGTGGAAGAGATGGCTCTACTCAACTTTATCAGAGAGAATCCCAAAACGACTCAGAAAGAGATGGCTATATCTTGGCAAGTCGGAGCGGACTATAAAATCGCTAACAGTCAAGCTGTCAGAGAAGGGATTGCTGGAGCGCAAAAAAAAAGGGGGGGG
>NZ_KV820678.1:7289-12238 GCF_001815465.1 Porphyromonas sp. HMSC077F02
GGGGGGGGGGGGGGGGGGGGCGAGTCGGCTATTGGCAAGTCAATATCGAGCTATAGAATAATTGAATAGGGCGACCCGAAAATTCAGGTCGCTCTACTAGTATTATTGATTTAGTTGGTGTTGGACTATCTCTTGTTCGGCTGAGAGCTCTTGCTGGCGGTGAAGGAGTTCTGCTTGGCGTTTGACTGCAAGTTCATAGTTTATGACACGCTCCTTTAATTGCTTGATTTGTGCTTCTGAGCGGTGAGTTTCAAAGATGCTATCGAGTTGGGCGAAAGAAGTGTTACTGACTGAGTGCTCCATACGTAGGATGCGATATCGTAAGGCGTAGCTTTCAAGGGTTTGATTGGCATTGTGTAGATAGACCACCCAACCGATAGTACAGGCGATGAGTACGATAGATATTCCCCAGATTAGCCATTCTATCCAACGTTTGACATCAAAGAGGTAGTACTTCTTGACCTCTGGAGGAGATTGAGTTTCTTCGATTTTCTCGGATAGAGAGGCTATGCTTTTAGCTTGTCGCTCTTGGTTCTTTGCTATGCTATCTTTGATTTCTCGGATTCGTTTGCCTAGGACGATAGCGACATCTGTCAATTCACTCTTGAATTTGCCATCTACCTCAATCTTTTGCCCAATAAGGCGTGCTACATCCATAAGAGAAATAGCGTCATCTTCTGAGGAATTGGTTGCGGGGTTAGGTTGAGATACAAGGTTGGTGATACTTGCTTTGAGCTCTCTGTTCTGTTGCTTGATCTCCTCTAGTACTTCAAGGAGAATATTCATTTGTTCGTTCATAATCTTCTGCGTTTTAGTTTCTTATTAGCTTGATTTCTTAGTTTACGTTGGAATACGAGTTCAGCAACGTCAACTGCTGGGACATTGCTGTCAAAGAGTTCTTCAATGAAGTTCTCAGATGAACTCTCAGACTCTCTCTGTTCGGAAATCTCTGGTGCTTTTTGAGAACTGAGAACCTTTGCATTCTGCTGGAGGAGTATAGATAACTTTGAGTAGCTACAAGAGCGGTCAATGTGTGAGCCACTGAAGCTAACTCCATCCATGCTAAAGACTACGCCCTCAATGAGATCTGTTTTGCCCTTGGTCTTGAACTGCACGTCAATACTCTGCTTTTGCAAAGCAGAAACAAGTTGTTCCCAATTCTTGCACTTGGGCAATACCTCTGTAATAGCATCGTAGATGGTGTAGCGAACTTTGTCATTGCCACGCAGTCTATTTCTTTTAACTTCCGTCTTGCCTTCTCCGAGCTTCAGCTGATATTTGTCTGTAAGCTCTCTGCATATCTTGGTGGAGCGAAATTTCTCATTGCTATCCGAGATGGTGTTGCCGTAATTGTCTACCCGATTGATGCAGATGTGGAGATGTGGATGCTCCCTGTCCATGTGTCTAACAATTAGGTACTGAGTATCTGAGTAACCCATCTGCCTCATGTATTCCCGTGCAATATCAACCATCTTATCGTCATCTAGTCGCTCACTGTCTTCGGAAGAAAAACTGAGGATGGTGTGACAGACTGGCTTCTTGATATTGGGTCGCATAGAGGCTTGCAGGTTGAAGTCTACAGCAATCTCATTTGATGTAGCATCAACTCTTACACCTTCGCCATCAAGAATACGAGCCATACCTTCACGCTTACCCAGCATGTAGGTAATCATTCCAAAGAATGAAGTCCCTTTAATGATCTTTGCAATCATGACTTCAGCTCCTTGAGGTGTTTGTCTACGCATATCCTCAGTAGCTTAAGTTCTGTTGGGATTGCAGAAATACCATAGGTGTTAAGGCGATGAGCAATCTGATTGATGTTATTCGCAATACCTGTGAGCTGACGAATCTCATTCATCTGTTCAGGGGTAATGCGAGCCTTCACTTGGCTCTCATAAATAAGTGTGCGTAGATACTCACTCTTATTTAAGCCTGCCTCGTTCGCCTTGCTCTTAAGGGTAAAATACTCCTTGGTATTTAGTTTGAGCAATACGGAATAGCTTCGCTTTTCCGATAACTTTTTCTTAGGGCGACCGCCCTTGTTCGTTGTATTATCGTCCATAAATATTCTGTCAATAATGAGACCATCGGGATGATTTTTCACCTCCCTTTGGTAGGGTGAAAAGCAGGTTTTGGGTAACCCAAAACACAAACTTGCTTCTCAGAAAATCTGTATGATAGATATGGCTCTGCCAAGCTCTGCTTGATTGCTTTTGGAAGAGCCGTAATTGTGCTGTGGCTTTTCAAGTGACGAAGCAAAATAGATCACGTGAAGAGTGATTAACGATCACGTGACGAAAGATCACCTGAGTTTTATCTTTCGCTTAGACTTCATACTTATCTCTTTAGGAATTCGCTTTTGACATAGAAAGTCATTCAGATCCTTAAAGTCCGAAAACCTTTCTGAGATGTTTTCGACAGGGAGATTCAATCTCAAGAGTCTATTTCGGGCATCCTTTCCCGCGGTATCGTTATCGAGAAAGGAGTTTATCTTCTCGTACTTAGCAAGGAGAGGAATTGCTTTCTCGAGGTTGCTAACAGAGTTAAGGATTAAAGCTGAACTCTCTTGCTCTTTGGGATTCATCGTCAATAAACTTAGGTAATCCATAAACCCTTCAAAGAGATGGATTGACTTGGTGTCATTGTCAAATAGAGAAATCTCCTTTGGTGGAATACAACCTTTGAAGAATGAGTTAAGGGTTTCATATCCACCAGCATTATTCGGAAAGCCAATAGAGAAATAGTTCTTACCATTTACTCTATAATGAACCTCCTTGCAGTACAGCTGAGCGATGAGAAAAGAAATTCGCCTATTTTTCAACAACTGAATTAAAGCTGGGTGCTGTAGCTCTTGAACTCTAATGTCTGATAGCCCTTTATGAGAGGGTGTTTGCTGACGAAAAGAAAAAGAGTTGCTATTGTGGAGAGGGCATGCTTGTTCTATGGCGATGAGTGCCTCAGAAACAGTCACAATATGATTGATCTTCATTGCCAAATCAATAATATTCCCTCTTTCCCCACTTCCAAAGTCGTGCCAGCAGTTGATGCTTGTATTGACTTTGAATGAGGGCGTACTCTCTGGCCGCAAAGGAGAGTAGTACCAAAGACTATTGTTTAGTACTTTGACAGGCTTTATGCCGAGCGTGAATAGGTAATCCTGTAGCGGAATTAGCTTTGCTTGTTTTGCATTCATCTTCTGATCTCTTTTTCTTTTCGTTAGCAAAGGAAGTCTCTATCCAGTTCGGTATGGTACAGGAATATATATCCTGATACCGAACCGAACTGATTTACAATTGGTATGGTATGGGTCAAAACCTTATATGCCCATATCGGACTGAACCGATAATCAATAGTAGAAATTAGGCTCATACAAGTACTTCTTATTCTTGAGTGTGATCATTCTCTTATTCTTCAGGAAAGTGAGTAGCTTTTTTGTTTTCCCTATACCATACGTAGTACCGACAATCTCAGCGTTTCCTTTTCGTAAGGCATCCACTAGCTCACCATAACCTAACCCCCCTTCACTTTTAGAGAAAACCACTTCTAAAGCTTGTCGGTGTTGATCCTCTGTAAGCTCTGTATAGTCAAAGGCTGTTTTTGAAGTAATCGCTTCATCTTGAAAGTTTGTATCCAACTCGGGGACATTGATATGGTCTGGCTCATCAGTGATACGAAAAGCAAAATTCTCGAAAGGCTTTGAGCGGATAAATGTGGGTGATACGATGGATCTATCGGGGTCTGTCGGATCTTTGGTTACTTGAAGGACAGTTTCTGCCTTATTGTTGAGTTCAGTCCCAATATGACCTCTACTATTGTCATCACCTTTATTTAGATGAAGCACAGTCTGGATATGGATGCCTCGCTCACTAGTCCACTGCATAAGGTTTCCGATAAGAATCGTAGATTGAGTAGGATTGTTGATGTCGAGTATCAAGTCTCTAATTCCATCAATAACGACAAGTCCCACCCCTTCAATCTCATAGATCGCCTTTCGAATCACCTCGCATCGGATTGCAGGGTCAGATATTTCTCTAAGGTGACTGAAGATGAGATTCTCAGGTTGTTGGTTAAGTGGTAGTCCAGCTAACTTCAGTATTCGCTGTAATACCAGTTTGCAGTGAAATGGGCTCTGCTCAGTATCGAAGTAGAGAATTTTTCTTTTTCCTGAAGGAAGAGATGCTCTATACTCTAATACCTGTCCGTTGATAAGTGCGGCTGCAACGATGGCAGAAACATTAAAAGTCTTCTTTGCCTTGGCTTTGCCTGTAGAGGCACTAAAGTTTCCCAATGTGCCAATGATGGCATCATCCACTTGGAGGATAACGGGTGGTAAAGAGAACTCATCCGTTACACGGACTAAAGACTTCTTCCAAAGGGAGTCATAGTCTACATTTTGGCTCTGTGGGATCATACTCATCTCCTTCCTCCGGTTTTCTTGCCTGCCAGCTCCAATGCCAGCTCAGCATCCACGATAATCTTTCGACCAATTTGTGTAATGGCTTGGTCAATTTTCCCACTTTTCTTGATGCGATTGGCTGTTGGAATACTGCACCCAAATAGCTTTGCTATACCTGCAATACCATAGACATATTTCTTGTGGGTATTAGCTAAAGGAGAAACTGGTTCAGTTGCCACAGTTCTATTAAGTCCCTCTTTGAGGAACTCCATAAATTCGCCACTCGTCATTTGCCATAGTGGCTTATTTTCATCTGTCATAAACTCTCAGATAAGCTCGTTAAACATTGTGCTTCACTGGCCATGTAAAGCATTGATCTTTTGCAGTCTGCAGTGCAAATCTATGATACTATATTGAGAGTTTAAAGGGTCAGGGATATATCGGGAAGTGTCGAGAAGTTTAAGGAGGTAAGGAGAGAAGATTTCCTCAATAATTTGAGCGTTTGGAAGCGGAACTTGAATAATCGAGTAGGTCGGGAAACGAAAGTTTTCTG
>NZ_KV820679.1:0-3264 GCF_001815465.1 Porphyromonas sp. HMSC077F02
AGTCACCCCATCACGCAGAATATCGGATGAGGCATAAAATTAATCTTTCTCATACATCTAAATATTACCTGTAGTCAATTCCTATCTCTGTATTTATTAATCCTCCTCTGGGATAAGGGGATAAATCAGCTTATCTTTATTAATTATTTGCTTATGTGGCGGTTTGTTGAAGAATTATTTCAAGCCGCACTGATAAAGATACTCAATTTAAGTTATATGACCATATTAATCTTGCTATTTAATCATTGATATCTATAAAGAAATTTCACGGTGGAGCATAGGCGGAAAAGCAGGCGGTTATTATCGGACAAGTCGGACAGGTCAGACAAGTCGGACGAGTCGGACGAGTCGGAAAAGCAAAACTACCACCATCGTGTCGTTCAGCAGACTAGTCCAGTTACTCGTTTGTCAGCTCCTCCGACTTGTCTGACTTGTCCGACTCGTCCGACTCGTCCGATTAGGTACCCAACTTTGAACCAATTGATAGCGATGGTTGTTTTATCTATAGGTACAAAATAATTCAATAACCAATTAATTAATAGTCAATATGGCACAAGTAACATTAGGCGGTAACGCCGTTCATACTGTAGGTGAGCTACCAAAGGTAGGCAGTGTAGCTCCCGACTTTACCGTGGTTTATGGTGACCTCTCTGAGGGAAAGCTCTCTGATTTCAGAGGTAAGCGTGTAGTGATCAACATCTTCCCAAGTATTGATACAGGGGTATGTGCACAGAGTGTTCGCACCTTTAATAAGCGTGCTTCTGAGGCCGATAATACTGTAGTACTTGGCGTGTCTCAAGACCTTCCTTTCGCTTTAGCTCGCTTCTGCGGTGCTGAGGGAATTGACAAGGTAAAGACTGGATCGCTCTTCCGTAGCGACTTCGGTAAGGAGTATGGCGTAAAGATGTCCGATGGTCCTCTTGCAGGTCTCACCGCTCGCTCTATCGTAGTGGTAGATGCTGAGGGCAAGGTGATCTACACCGAGCTGGTACCAGAGATTACCACGGAGCCAAATTACGATGCAGCTCTAGCTGCCCTCAAGTAATTTGAGTCTATAGTCTGAAGAATAAAGGGCTCTACGGCATTCGCTGTAGAGCCCTTTTGCTATGGTTCCCGTATTAAAAAGGTCTTACCGTATGAATATCAGCGGAGTGCCTATTTAGTAGGGATCTCTGCCGAGGTCCTCCTATCTATAAGTAGCTTTAAGGAATATAAGTTGGGGGTGCTTTGCAGAGGATGATATGCAGGACTTGTCTAATAAGTTTTATTTGAAAACTAAGAGGTCTCTTAGTAAGAAGGTTCTTAGTAAGAAGGCTCTTGGTAAATTGCGAGGTGAGTGTAGGGGCCACTTGAAGGGTTATTTATTATACTATAAATATTAAAAAAATATTAAATACTGTCCTGGAGTGGGGCTTTTTGAAGCTGTTTTGACTGTTGTGTGTATCGTATTGTGAACCAATAGGTTAGGAAGGTGGTTATTGAGTTGCATCTCAATGATCGGCGAGTTGCAACTAAGCATTTGCCGAGATGCAACTAAGCGATCGATTAGTTGCGTCTCGGCAAATGCTTTGATACGGTCTCAGATAATGCCGAGATAGGATCTTCGCTTTTTCTGACATATAATGTTGGTTATCAGATAGATGCAACAGTGAGTGCCCTTTTCCCCTATTTGTCTTGTTGTTTTTGGTTTATTTAACGAATCTTCGACACTTATTGGCGATGTAGGCAAGCCTGAGGGAGAAGCTTTGGTGTCGCAGGTTACGTGTATGTGCAACCCCTTCGGGGTAGTAGAATGGGGGGGGGCTATGTCTCTTCCCAACCTTCTCCTCAGCAGGCAGGCTTTGCCTACCTGCCGAGGGGGAAGGCTGGGTTATTAGGCCGTGTAAGCCCTTCGGGCTATCCAGCAGAGGTGTCTCATTCTTTGTGTGGATCTCTATGCCTTTGTGGATCATATTGTCAATGGAAAACCCCGGAGGGGTTTCATGGTCTAATAACCCAAGCTTCCCCCTGAAGGCGAGCGTTAGCAAGCCTGAAGGAGAAGCTTGGGTCGCGATGACACCAAAACCGCCTACCCCGAAGGGGTTGCACTTTGGTGTCACAGGTTACGTGTATGTGCGACCCCTTCGGGGTAGGAGATGGGGGACAAACGCCCCCGAACGAGCGGCGGGGAAAAAGGTACGATATATTATTTGATCCTTGTGGTCTCACAAACCCATTCAGGTGCGACCACAAGGGTCGTAGGTTTTCTGTGCCCTCGTAACCCGCCGGTCTTCGGCTCTATGAGCCTCGACCGGGGGCTATCTGAATGGCACCCTGTCGGGTGCTTTTTTAAGAATCTCCTGAGGCGTTCCTTACCATAGATATTCCGATTAATGCCACGTAGTAAGACATCGTCTAATTTGAAACATTTGGCAAGGGCACAGGTATTGATTGCCAACGGAGAATTGGGTATCTTTGGGCAGTTTTATCTGCTAAAAGCTCAAATAGATGATTATAAAGCGTATATTGTACACACTGTACACTATTCTTGTGGTGCTGCCACTCTTTTTGGTTCTGACGATTCTCACCGCTATAATTGCGGCTTTGGGAAGTATCCTTGGTGGCGAGCGTGTCTTTGGCTACTGGCCTGGTAAGATATGGAGTATCGTGACGCTGGCGTTGCTTTTGATCCCTGTAAAGGTGAGGGGGCGTGAGTACTTGCCCAAGAGTCGCCCCTCAGTGGTGACGCCCAATCACACCAGTGCAATGGATATCTTTCTGCTCTACGGATATGCTGGTGTGCGTTTTAAGTGGGTATTGAAGGGGTCGCTTCGCAAGCTCCCTTTTGTGGGTTGGGCGTGTGAGAAGCTTGGCTTTATCTTTGTGGAGAATACCCCATCTGGTGCTATTCGTGTGGTGAAGGATTGTGAGAAGGCGATTGCCAATGGGTATCATATCTTTATGTTCCCAGAGGGGAGCCGTACCCTTACTGGGCATTTGGATAAGCTGCGTAAAGGGGCCTTTAGGGTGGCTACTGAGATGGGTGCCCCTATCGTGCCTGCCAAAATCTCGGGTGGGTATGAGATCCTTAAGCGTGGTACCTATCTCCCCAAGTGGGGTCGACTGGAGGTGCAGTTTTTCCCTGCCCTTGAGACAACCGAAGGGGCTACGATTGAGGAGCTGATGCAGAAGGTAAAGGAGTGCATCCAATAAGAGACGTCCAAAAGGGTTTATACATAAGAAATAGACCGGTAGGACCTCGGCAGAGGTCCCTCTTAAATAGGC
>NZ_KV820679.1:3364-15098 GCF_001815465.1 Porphyromonas sp. HMSC077F02
GTCGGAGGGGCGTTAGCCCCGAACGACCTGTGTACAAGGAGCATATTCACCCCACCTACATGACCCCGGCCGAGGGGTCAGACCTAGATAAGGTTGTCCGACCCCTCAGCCGGGGTCGAAAGGCATTTTGCACACTTTATACACAGGTCTTCGGCCCTACGTGCCTCGACCTGTGCCTATTTAACACGGACCTCTGCCGAGGTCCTTTTCCCGTAGACGCTCTAATGAATTCCACATGGTAAGACCTTCCTAATGATACCCCCTATGAGAGCTCTTAACTTATCTATTAATTTTTCTTGCTTGTTTTCTTTTCTATACCAATCTAAATGGGTATCTTTAGAGGTGTAAACCTTTAAATATTTACTATATGGTACAAGAAAAGAAATCTGTAGGTGCTTTCCCTTGGGTCTTGATGATCTTGATGTCGTCGGTTACCTTTGTGGGAATTCTGTCGGAGCTACTTCCTTCTGGAGTGTTGCAGCAGATTATGGGCGATTTGGGAATTAATGAGGTGGAGGGTGGCCGAATGGTGGGCTGGTATGCCTTGGCGTCGGCTATCTTCGGTATTCCGCTTATATCTGCCACGGTGGGCTTTAATCGCAAGAATTTACTATTACTTTTGCTGGTGGGCTTCGCAGTATGCAATATACTCTCTGGGGTTATTCATAACTACTACGTTATATTGGGCCTTCGTTTCCTCGGCGGTATCTGTGCCGGTGTGATGTGGCCGATGATTGCAGCCTTTGGGATGCGACTGGTGGAGCCAGGGCACCAAGGTAAGGCTGTGGCGATCATTATGGCGGGTAATACGCTAGGAATTAGCCTAGGGATGCCATTGATGACTGCTATTGGCGACCGCTTTGGCTGGCGTATTGAGTTTATCGTCTTGGGGTCATTGGTAGCTTTGATTGCTCTGCTATCGCTTGTGATGCTACCTTCGACGCCTGGTGAGAAGCTCACCTCGAGCACTTCGCCTTTTGCGATGCTGAAGAATAAGTCTATCTTGCTCATTATACTCCTCACGCTACTTGGAGTTTGTGGGCATTATGGGGTCTACACCTATATTACCCAGTTGGTAGCCGAGATCGGTATTAGTGGCGGGGTAGAGGTGGCCTTGCTGGTCTTTGGAATTGGGTCGCTCATCTCTATCGTGATTGCGACGAAGTATATTGATCATTACCTGAGGGAGCTGACGGTGCTGATGTTTGCGTTCCTGGCCGTGGCGATGTTGCTCTTTTACTTCTTTAAGGGGACGGTTGGTATTTCACACCTTGCCTTCTTCATGTGGGGGCTTTCCTTTGGTCCACTTGTGACGCTGTTCCAGGCGGCTGTGGGCAATCAGGTGGAGCATGGTAAGGATGTGGCGATGTCGGTGCAGTCTTGTATGTTTAATCTCTCGATTATGATCACTACAGCTATTGCTGGCACGCTATTGCTCAGCTATGGGGCGTTGAGCTTGCTCTGGTACGCTGTGATTATGGCGGTACCTGGGATACTCATCTCTTTCTTCGCAAAGCACACTCTGCGACCTATCGGATAAGCCTTAGGCTTTAACTAACAAAAAAGCTACCCTCAACAGTTGAGGGTAGCTTTTTTCATTGCTCTTTATTGAACTCTTCCCAGTCCAAATTGTCCGACCTCCCACAAGGGAGGTCGTAGAGGTGGGTGGCAGATTGCCGTATTCCCCTGGTCGTTCGGGCTACGCCCTCCGACCAGGGGCTAGGATCCGTCCGACCGCAAGCGGTCGTTTTGTCCTTCCCAAAAATTATATTGAATCACCTATATGATATGGAGATTTTGATTGCATTACCTTGTTCGATGAATGGCACCATAGTGCACTATCCATTGTCAAATGACCTCCCCTCGCGGGAGGTCAGACGGATCCTAGCCCTGAGTCGGAGGGGGCGTATGCCCCGAACGACTCGGGGGTTACGAAGCCATCCCCTCCTTACCCTACGACCCCTTGTGGGTCGGACAAATCCATACCATAGATGAGGCTGTAGTTTGCCGTCGTGTGACATTCTTATCAAACTAAAAAAGCTACCCTCAACACTTGAGGGTAGCTTTTTAATTGATCTATTGTGGAGGGCCTTACATCTTGAAGGGTACCTCGTACTCAGTAGGCTTTTTCTTGAATAGGAATTCGCCCTTTCGTACAGAGGCGAGTACGCCTACACGGCGGCGGATGCAATCCCAAGCGCTATCGCCATCCAGCACGATGAAGTTGGCATCGCGACCTACCTCTATACCGTATTGGTCGTGGATATTCATACACTTCGCACCATTGTAGGTGATCATGTCAAAGGCAGTCTCTACCTCCTTAGGGCTAGCGTACTGTGATAGGTGGATAGCATTATCAAGTATGTTCATCATATTACCACTACCGAGTGGGTACCAAGGGTCATTGATAGAGTCTTGGGCCAATGCAATGTTGATGCCCATCTCCATAAACTCCTTGATACGAGTAAGGCCACGGCGTTTTGGATAGGTGTCTTGCCTTCCCTGTAGATAAGCATTCTCGGTAGGGCAGGAGATGAAGTTCATCTTGCTACGCTTAAACATATCAAACATCCTATAGGCGTAGGAGTTATCTGCCGAACCAAAGGAGCAGGTGTGGCTAGCGGTGGTCTTCTCACCATAATCCTCAAGGTAGACAAGGGCATTGAGAATCTCCACAAAGCGCGCCATGACGTCGTCGGTCTCATCGCAGTGTACATCGATGAGTACATTGTACTTCATGGCTAGCTCTACAATGTCGTGGATAGACTTCTCGCCAAACTCACGTGCTGGCTCGTAGTGAGGAATGCCACCGATCACATCGGCACCCATCTTTAGAGCCTCCTCTACTAGCTCCTTACCACCTTTGTAGGTGTACATACCATTCTGTGGGAAGGCTACTACCTGGATATCAACGATGTCTTTCATCTCCTCCTTGAGCTCCATGATGGCTTTGAACCCGGTGAACTTAGGGTCGGTGACGTCGGTCTGCGCTCTGATAAATTGCACACCTTGTGATACCTCGTCTTCAATACCCTTACGAGCTAGTCGCTTTACGCCATCAATGGTCATGGTGGCTTTGTACTTTGGCCAGTTTTCGATTGCCTCGAAGAGTGTGCCCGAAGCTGCTCCCAGCCCCTCCATCTCGGAGACAGTGTAGACGTAGTCAAGGTGAAGGTGTGGATCTACATAGGGTGGCAATACAAACTTGCCATTGAGGTCTATCTCCTCATCGCACTTGGGAAGGTTGGTACCGATCTGAGTGATCTTACCGTTCTCCACGATGATCTCACTTGCAGAACTATTCCGATAGATTTTCGCGTTAAAGAATTTCTTTTTCATAAGCATACGTCTTAATGGGTTACTAATTACCTATTCTCAAATATACCCATTTTATTTGGAAGTATATTACATTTTAGCATAGTTTGTGAATGTTGCACGAAGTGCCATTCTCGCACATTTACTTCAAAATGTGCTGAGACCTTGTACGAAGGATGAGATGCAAGGCCTGAGGATGAGGTCAAGGTGCACGCAGGGCACCAAGGCCCCACCGGGCCGAAGGGAGCGTACTCGCGTACGTGACCGAGCCCGAATTCCGAAAGCAACGAAGCAGATCGCTTTCGTGCAACAGTCTCGTTTGTGATTAGATGTGGTTGCAAAAAAAGGCGGTACCACACGAGGTGAGACCGCCTTTGTCATATAATTAGCTTATTAATTAGTAAAGGATCGGGCGAATCTCTACGCGACGTCCCTTTGGATACTTACTCTTGGTATCCTTCATGGAGTCGATGCCAGAGGGGATTACCTCTAGTCGATCGCGTGCAATTCCTTTGCTAGTGATATAGTCTGCCACTGCATTTACTCTACGACCAGAGAGCTTATTATTGTAGCTCATCTTGCCCTCTGGAGAGGCGTATCCACGAAGGGATACTCTGAGGTCGTTTTCCTTCATCCACTCCACTACGTTGTCAAGTGTCTTGATGGCCTCACTATCTAGCTTGCTGCTATCAAAACCGAAGTAAGCAACGCTCATGTAGAGGTCTATCTCCTTATTATTGAGCCCACCCTTGAGGGCAATTGCCTCATCTGGAGTGACTGGCTCACGACGACCTGCTAGCTGATTAGCTGGCACAGTATCGGTCTTTTGGATAGCACCTTGGGGTAGCAGATTACCGCCAAGCAGGTGATTGATCGCCTCTGGGCTAAGGTCGCCACGGGTAAGGAGAAGCGCATAGAGTAGGCGCTCCATTTGGTCGAGACGACGCTCCAGTGGCTCATTGAAGGTGCGTGCTAGTGCTTGGTCCAAGGCACGACGCTTGAGCGTCTCTACCTTGAAAGCACGTACCACGGAGTCGCGGTAGGCAGCCTCTACATAGGGCTTGCGAGCCTCTAGTATCAGCTTGGTGATGAGCTCCTCTGCCTGATCTTGAGTGATTGGCAAGAGAGCATCATCGGGTATCGAATCGTATCCCTCAGTGGACCTGATCATGTCCCACACCTGCTGATCTACCGAGTGTGTGTCGGTAGTGCGAGGTGCATTCTCAATGATGGTCACAGTGTCGCCACTCTGTGTCACCTGCTGGGTGAGTACTACGTCCTGGGCATTGGCGTGTAGACCAATGCCTAGGAGTAGAGTAGCTACTGCTGAGGAGATTAAATTACTCTTTCTCATCATTCGTTTTCCTAATGGTGATTGATTAGAATACGAAACGATAACCTACAGCAATCTGATTATTCTTGAATAGACCTCTTGCAGTGTAGTCGGCAAATAGCTCGCCAGACTTATTCAGCTTGAAGTTGGCACCAGCGATGAAGTTTGGACCAAACTTAAGGCCAACACCGTGGCTGTAAAGACCAAGACCAAGACCTGCGTAAGGATCTACTACAGAGTCGGCGATCTTAAAGTTGTAGATTACATTGGCGCTGAGGTCGAAACCACCCTTCTTGCCAAAGCCAGCCATCAGCTCAGGTACGAAGTCAAGGTCGGTATCAGAGATCTGCATGTAACCACGCATTCCTACCATCCATTGAGTTCCCTCACCAAAGTTAGCACCAGTGAGCACTGCAAGGCGGTTAAGCTTAAGGAAGTTGTTCTTAGCGTGAGTAGTAGTAGCTGTAGTAGTGGTGGTAGCACCGTTAACTACAGTAGTTGGAGTCGTTACAAGTGGGTCAACTCTCTGTACAGGTACTACGTTGGTCTGTGCAGTAGTCTTGCCCTCAAGGCGATCCATACGGTCTACTAGGCGACGCATCTCATTAACTAGTTGCTGGTTAGCTACAGGGTCGTTAGTAGCTACTACCTGTGCACCCTGTGGGTTTTGGCTGTTAAGTGCTGCTACGATGATATCCATCTCAGAGTCAGAGAACTTAGCTGCACGAGCACTCTCCTCGCTGCGGATCTTGTAGAGGATGCGATCTACCATCTCCTCAAACTGCTGCTTGGTCATCATCTCGCCACCACGTACTCTCTCTCTTTGGAAGATGGTGTGACGACCGCATTGCTTTTGAGCCTCGCTACGGGTGTCATTCACACGGTCGTTAAGGCTCTCTTCGTTGCCATTGATGTTGATCATTGGCTCATAAGCTGAGCGACCAAGGTTGATGCGCACACCGGCGTTGTACATAAGGCTGGTGTAGATGTCACCTACCTCTACGTTCTTGAGTTTAGATGCCTCGTTGTTAGAAAGAAGGGCATTAACGTTACCGAATAGGGCTACGTACTTAGAGAATGGAATCTCTACGCCTGCACCACCCATTAGGAATAGGTTGTGAACATCAAAGCGCTCTTCTGGATCAGTGTTTGAGGTTGGTCTATCTGGATCAGTTGGGATCAAGCCCTTATCATCTAGGTAACCAGCACCAAGGGTAAGGTAAGGTACGATACCACGTGGTTGATTGAGACGGAATAGCAAGTTAGCACCATACATCTTCAGGTCCTTATTGAACTTGAAGCTAGGCTTATCTGGCTGCTCTGTAGCTTGGAAGTAGAACGCTCTCAAGCCAATCAGTGAAGAGAAGTCAAGACCTGCAGAACCTCCGATAAAGAATTGGTCTGCACGGTTGAGCTTATCGTGGAAGTCAGCATACATAATACCTGGCTCAAGGACAAACTTCACGCCGCGGAAGCCATCCTCAAAGAGGTTGCTGTATTGGCGGCTAGCATCGCTGTAACCACTCATACCACCAAGGGTGATATCAAGAGAAGCGATAGCTGACCAGTTGCCCCAACGCTTTGCCTTATCATCAACGTTTGGATTGAGTAGATAGTCTACCTTATCAAGGTTGAACTGAGTGTTGCGACCCTCTAGTGAAAGTGCGATACGCTCAGAAAGATTGAAGCGTACACCAGCACCAGCACTTAGATAGATCTGCTTTTCAGTCTCCTTAGCATCCTCTACAACCCCATTCTTTGTGTCAAATGGGTTGTAGTCAAGCATTTGCACGCCACCACCAACAGTAAGGTATGGAGCGATGCTGTAATTGCTACTTAGGATATTGAACTTCAGCTCACCACCTAGGCGAGTGATATCAAACTGCATTCCATCAAGCTTATTGAGAGCATCCTCGTTAAGGATGTTCCAATTCTTGTCTTTAAGCGTATTCTTGAGGTTAACAGACTTCTCAAAGGTTCCTCTCAACTCTACATAAGGGCCAAAGCCAACGCCGAGGCGAAGTCCATAGAAAGGAGAGTTCTTAAGTGCAATGTTTTGATTCCACCAGTTGTATGATACGTTTGGTGAAAGTGTGAAGTTTACGCCATCTACCTGTGCATTGGCACTTGGTAGAAAGCCTAGACCCATTAGCCCTGCGGCTACTAGTCCAAATAATCTTTTCATTCTCATATTTCTATTTGTTGTGGAAAAAATATTATATAATCCTATTACCGAGCAAAGATACACAAAACTTACTTAATATCTATATATTATGGCACATTGCCCTACTGTTGTGCCTAATGATACACTAAAGAGGATCAACATCGTAGTAGCAATTCATCTTAGGCCCTCTATACTCTTGGAGGAGAGGGTCAATGAGCTGATGAATCGCTTCACGAAGCTGTAGGGAGGAGAGCTGTAGAGGTGCCAGCAGGGTCACCTTGTAGCCGATGGCGGTTGCCTTTTTATGTACTGGCATAGGTGCTGGACCTAGGGTAGTAGCATCGGGCAGTCTATTCTGAAGAATGGTCGCTGCAGTAGTGGCGAGTTGGTAGGCTTGGCTTTGTGCCGCACTCTCAAAATATATATCAATATGGCGGGAGAATGGGGGAAGCTGTATGCTGTGTCGCTCCTCCAGCTCAAAGTCGAGCATCTGCTGATAGTCGTTTTGCTCAAAGGCGGTGAGGGCATTGGGTGCTGTGGCAAAGTGCTGTACCACCATTCGCTTGAGCATAGGAGCTTCATTGCGGCTCTGCATCAGGTAGCGAAAGGTGAGCTCATTGGCACGGTAGTCAGAGAGCGCATAGAGGAGGTCCAGCTGCACCCACCCGATGGTAGTCGCTTTGCTCAGGTACTCCTGAGGGGGCTGGTAACTCGATGAAAGAATCACTGAAGGTAGCTTCGACCTCCGATCCACCTCTTCCGCCATCTTGATCGCCACTCCAGGAAATAGCTCCTCCATGGCACGGCGAAGTCGCTCTATCCCAGTGCCGATTAACTGCATTCCTCCAGCCCCGCACTCCGGACAGTGACTTGGCAGTGGTTGGAAAAAGCCACAGAGACCACACACCAGCATACGCGATTGCTCCATATACCGTAGCGTCGTATGGCAGTGCGGGCACTTGGGCGAGGCTTGGCACTTCGGGCAAGTAGCACTTCGGGCAAAACCCTTACGCTGATAGAGGAGAAGGGCAAGCCCCCCCTCATCTATCGCCTCTCGGATAGCCCCGATCATCTGAAAGGAGAGCATCCGCCCTTGCACACTATTATCCTCAAAGGCCTTTGGCATCCAGACCGTCTGCAGTCGCACCTCGGGCGGAGTGTGCGAGGAGGTTACAAAGCTATACTTTTGCTGTAGTGCCAGTGTGTAGCTCTCTACCGAGGGGGTGGCACTCACTAGGAGAGTCTCTACCTTGGCAAAGTGAGCCAGCATCAATGCCACGTGCGTAGCGGTAAAGCGGGGTGCCGGCTCATACTGTCGGTAGCCCCTATCCTCCTCATCCAGCACGGCCATCAACCCGAGCGAAGCAAAAGGAAGCCAAACGGCCGCCCTCAATCCTATGTAAAGGCCACCCTCCCCTGAGAGGGCAGAGAACCACGTGGTGCGTCGCTCCTTCTCCGTTGCGGTAGAGAAATAGCGGTAGAGCCGCACTCCAAATTGCTTTTGTAGCTCAGGGAGCAACTGCTTTAGTACCTCTATATTAGGTAGCAGGAGGAGCACCTGCTTCCCCTTCGCCACCTCTTGGAGTAGGTAGTCGTAGGGAATACGCTCCTCAATTCGACTATTAGGGCAATGGACAAGTGCGATGCGTGAGCTGCCGATAGAGATCAACTTAGAGAGCGGGTCGCCCACTTTGTGGATAGGGAGAGCCACCCCCTCATTGAGGGTACTAGCCAAGACCTCGCACTCCTCTACCGCCCCCACTTTGCGTAGCTTATTGATGGTGTAGCTAGAAGTTTCCAACCACTCAGCAAGGTCTTGCAGACTCATCGGAGGCTTATCTCCCTTTTGGTAACTGGTGAGTATCTTTTGGAGTGCCTTCTCAGCGGTCGTGCCACTCTTCAATTGTCCCTCTAGGTAGCCCCTGAAGTGGGCATCGCTCATCAGTCGCTCCGAGGGGAGCCACCCCCTCAGCGTAAGCGTTGCCTTCCTTGGCTCCTCTCCTTGCGTGCCATCGGGTCGGAAACTTTGGTGAATAGCAGCCGTCAGCACCTCTCCCAAGCTACACATATAATAATTGGCCGCCCACTGCCAAAGCTCTATGATATAGGGCGGAATGGGCGGATAGGGGAGTAGTTGCAATACCGGCTTCAGCCGACGTTGCCCCTCAGGTGCGGTATGTTGTTGTGCCATCACCAACCCTGTGTAGCACTTCTTGGTGCCAAAAGGTACAGTCACCAACCGCCCCACCAGTTGTGGCTCCTCTACGCTGTCCGCTTCGTATACGTAAGTGAAAATAGGTTGCTTGAGAGGGAGGGGAACTAGTATGCTAAGGTAGAGAGGGTACTGCATAGACCTACATTAGCGAGGTGCCTTGAGGTAGAGACCGAGGGCAATAGGAGTGTAAATAAGATTGGGGAGCCACGCCGCCATCAGTGGTGTGAGCTCTCCACTCACCGCATAGGCAGAGGAAATGGTAAAGAGTAGAATATAGACAAAAGTGAGCGCCAAGCCGATAGCCATATTGACCCCCAGTCCGCCCTTTACCTTACGTGCCGAAAGGGAAACCCCAATAAGGGTAAGAATAAAGGCGGCAAGAATCGAGGCATATCGCCGGTGATACTCCACTTGAAAACTCTGGATATTGCCCACCCCACGCTTCTTTTGTTGCTCTATGTAGTGGCTCAGTTCGGCATTGGTGAGCTGCTCGCCATCCTCTCTAGAGATTAGGAGGTCGGCTGGGGTGAGGATCAAGAGGGTATCTAGCTGGTTGCCGTACTCATTGTGCTCCTTGAGCCCATCAAAAGTGCGGATATGGTAGTCGTAGACCGTCCAATGATAGAGGCTATCACTGTGATAGGCAATCCGCTGTGCGGTGAGCTGACTAGTGAGCGTATTCTCCTCAAATTTCTGTAGAGAGAAGTTGTACCCCATATTTTCTCTCGCATCAAAGGTGCTGAAGTAGACCACCTCACCCGGTGCTACTGCCGCTTGGATGTTTTGGTCCATCTCCACCTTTTTGTTTTTGACCCACGTGTTGGTAAAGTCGATGCGAATCACATTGAGGTTGGGGATAATCCATGCACTAAATATAAAGGAGACCACCGCAATAATCGCTGCCGATATGAAGTAAGGGCGGAGGATACGATTGAAACTCATCCCTGCCGCCTGCATCGCAATGATTTCGGAGCGTGCCGCCAGCTTACTCGTAAAGAATACCACCGTGATAAAGATGAATAGCGGTGAGAGGAGCAACGCATAGTAGGGAATAAAGGCGATGTAGTACCACACAATATCCATAAAGGGTAGGGCAGGATTGAGGAACTCCTCCATCTTCTCCTGAATATCAATCACCACAATGATGATGAGGATCAGCATCAGTGCAAAGAGGAAGGTACCAAGGAAGCGACTAATGATGTATCGGTCGATTCGTTTCACCCCCAAACGCTCCAATAGATGTCTACCCTTTTGCTTCATCGTCAATGGATTGGATTATCGTCTTTGCTGTAGTTCGGGGAGTACACTCGCCTTCCACTGAGGGTAGTCGCCCTCAATGATATGCTTGCGTGCTTGCCTCACTAGGTCGAGGTAAAAAGCAAGGTTGTGGATGCTTGCAATCTGAAGCCCCAGTAGCTCATCCGACTTAATCAGGTGGCGTACATACGCCTTGCTATAGGTATGGTCTACATAGCTCGTCCCCTCAGGGTCAAGAGGTGAATAGTCGTCTTTCCACTTCTCATTACGCATATTCATAGTGCCACGCCAAGTAAATAGCTGACCATTACGCCCATTGCGGGTAGGCATGATGCAGTCAAACATATCCACCCCACGCTCTATCCCCTCAAGGATATTGGCGGGCGTGCCCACCCCCATCAGGTATCTAGGGCGGTCCTTAGGGAGTACCTCATTCACCACCTCTATCATCTCGTACATCACCTCCGTAGGCTCCCCCACGCTGAGCCCACCAATGGCATTGCCATCGGCCCCTAGTTCCGCCACACGCTCTGCCGACTCCCTTCGGAGGTCGCTAAAGCCAGCCCCTTGTACAATGGGGAAAAGGCTCTGAGGGTAGCCATATAGCGGTTCGGTCTCAGATAATCGTTTATGGCATCGCTCTAGCCAACGCAGTGTGAGGTCGAGCGACTGCCGAGCATACCTCCAATCGCAGTCGCCAGGAGGGCACTCATCAAAAGCCATAATGATATCGGCACCAATCTCCCTCTGGATATCCATCACCCGCTCAGGGGTGAAGAGGTGTCGTGAGCCATCGATATGGCTCTGAAACTGGACCCCCTCCTCAGTGATCTTTCGGCTATCGGCAAGTGAAAAGACCTGAAACCCGCCACTATCGGTGAGCATCGGCCCTTCCCAACTATTAAACTTCTGAATCCCCCCCGCACCGCGGATAATCTCCGTGCCAGGGCGAAGGTACAGATGGTAGGTATTCCCGAGGATAATCTCCGCTTGGATATCCTTCTGTAGCTCCCACGCATGTACCGCCTTCACACTCCCCACCGTGCCAACCGGCATAAATATAGGCGTATGCACCTCGCCATGTGGCGTGTGCAACACCCCAGCTCGTGCCGACGAGCCTTTATCGCTATGTACTATCTCAAATTTCATACAGCTACAAAGATACTATAAATTGAGAGACTGTTGCACGCAAGGGGACCATATACCCAGGGGGTACGCATTAGAAATATAAACTTAAGTTACAGCCTTAATATGGATAGCTTGTACTAGACAGGCGAGAAAGGACCTCGGAGAGGTCCGATTTGTTGTAGCCCCCGCGTCGGAGGGCAAAGCCCGAACGACCGGGGGAATAGGTATAGGGCACATTATATCGACCCCTTGTGGGTCGGACAATAGGACCTAGGATATCAAAATTAATGTGGTTTCCTGAAAAAGGTTGACTCCGTTAATG
>NZ_KV820680.1:0-1254 GCF_001815465.1 Porphyromonas sp. HMSC077F02
TATTTAAGAGGGACCTCTGCCGAGGTCCTTACTCTATTATCCTTCACAGCTTGTATATCATCATTCGTACAACAGTCTCTTATAATGCATAACCCCTAGGAGAAAGGTGGTTGATGGTGGGTGGGGATAAGGTTATTATGGGGTTGTTGAATTTGGGTTGAGTGCTTAAAATGAGTTAATATTTGTCTCAATTTAGGGCGAGGAGAAGTGAAATCAGAGGGTAGCTGTATGGTATTATAAACCAATGGGTTAGGAGGGTGGCGATTGAGATCGTATCTAAGCGGTTGCTGAGACCGTATCTAAGTGATCGGCGAGATGCAACTAAGCGATCGACGAGATGCAACTAAGCAATCGGTTTGTTGCAACTCAGTTGGGGCTTTTGTAGGGTGTTGGATATCAGTAGGTTGTGAGGGGGTACCTACGCAGCCCTATTTTGGGTGAGTTTTTCACTTTATTTCACAGGTTTTGGGCGGTGGAAAGGAGCTCTTGTTTTGAGGATGCCTTATCGGACAAGTCGGACAGATCGGACAGGTCGGACGTATCGTAGTGTAAACAGATGATAATGACCTCGGCCGAGGATCTTTTTGTCTTTCTTGTCGACTGGAAATAATAAGGGCCGGCTATGTATATAGCCAGCCCTTATTGTAGCTTTTGTAGCTCTGAAAGCTTTAGAAGCTTCTCTTCTCGCGGATACGAGCCTTCTTACCTGTGAGCTTACGTAGGTAGTATAGCTTAGCACGACGTACGTGTCCTACCTTGTGTACGATAATCTCATCGATGAAAGGTGAATTTAGAGGGAATATTCTCTCTACACCTACACCGCTTGAAAGTTTACGCACAGTGAAACGACGGTTGTCGCCCTCACCTACGATTTTGATCACGTCACCACGGAAGGTCTGGATACGCTCCTTATCACCCTCCTTAATTCGGTAGGCTACAGAGATCGTGTCACCGCTCTTGAAGTGGGGATGCTGCTTACCTACAGCCATCTCTTGCTCTACTAGCTTGATTAAGTCCATTGTACTTTTTGCTTATATTAATTAGTATTGTCTAAACGCAATATAACTAGGTCACACATAAATTCCTAGCAGAGATTACGCAAAGCACCGCAAAGGTACCAAATATATATGGTATTTCAAAGTGTTGGGACGCCCCTTAGCAGGGGTTACGCATTAGAAAGTTCATGCCGTATGGTTTTTAGCGGGGTATATATATGAGTAAGGACCTCGGCAGAGGTCCGACGGATCCTAGCCC
>NZ_KV820681.1:0-20512 GCF_001815465.1 Porphyromonas sp. HMSC077F02
ATGGTTTGTGTGTCTACTATTTCAGGAGAGGACATGATACAAGAGGGGAATACATGGACCTAGGCCGAGATCCTTCTTCCAAATATCGCCACTCCGTCAGCGTCTTGCATCTCATCTTTCGTGCAACGTCTCAGCACATTTTAGTAAATGTGCGAGAATGGCACTTCGTGCAAACATTCTCTACATAGTCAATAAGCCCGAGAAGTCATCTGACTGCTCGGGCTTATTGTGTTGATTGTGAGTGGTGATGTGGGTGTCAGAATAGACTGAGGATGCCGAGCACCCCTCCCACTACAGCTCCTACAGTGTTGGCTCTTTTTTCTCGCTTAGCTTGCTTCAGTACATTATCGTAGTGATCTTTATCATATTCTGCATAGCCAATGAAGTTGGCCTCTCCCAATTTGTCGTCAAAGACCTCTACCGCTGTGAGCATCGCACATATATAAGTGTTGTAATTGTTGTAAGACTTATCAAAGGGCATGAGGGTCATATAGAGGACATAAGTCTCATTTCTATATGCTCCATAAGGACTATCTCCTCTAAGCTTCCGCTCATATTGCTCGGCATTTGCTTCACTCATCTTCAGGATGGTTTCGCAGGGTTGATAGACAAAGTAAGTTTCCGCATTGTTGTAGCCCTGAGAAATGGAGTTGTCGCAATTGTATAACTCCGTAATTTGGTAGCCTCCTATCTCTGGGTTATAGGTTTCGGAGGAGCTGAATGGTCCTCTCTTCTCGTAGAAGGCGGTATTATTATCCATCTGCTTTTCGAGGGTGGCGAGATCCCCTTGAAGTAGTCTTGTGAATTGATCTTTTACTCTTCGGAATTCAAACTTATCGTATCTGCAGACTTCTCCCTTTTCGGGATCTTTGAGTATAATGTACTCAAGTAGCGTCTCATCATCCACCTTCTTCTGTCCGGTTTGTATGTAATAGACGAGGCGAACCAGTGGCGTTAGTTCTACACAACTATCCCTGAAACGATGGTTGTAAGGGACATACATCTGAAGTACATTGTCATAGATCCCTTGATCTATACCCACAATTAACGTGGTATTATCGGGCGCCTTGCACTTGGCATTGATTGTTGTAACATTATCAATTAGAGCATCTGTTCTCACCTCTTTCGGAGGAATAAACTCGGTGATTACAAGTGGTTGGTAGTGAAGATCTTTTAGATCTGCACACCGAAACTTATTGTACTTATCTACCTTGTTGAGCAGTATGGACCTGTTTTGATCGTAGTCTGGTTTGCCCATCCAGAGGGTATCTCCCACCTGTAGCTCTCTACCGAAGTAGGTGGTGAAATGATCTATCGTACTCTCCTGGCCTTGGGCGGTCAGCTCAATGGCTCCCAAGAGTAGGGCAGTCGTTACAAGTAAAATAGTCTTGATACTTTTCATTGTTATCTGCTTTAATAATAATTAGCGGTCTTAAAATCTGAGGTTGTTCTTTGGAATATAGACGATCTGCCCTTTCCACTTTATTTTACACCACTCTCCACTCACTACCATAGCCTCCACCGTAGTGCCGCTATCGATGGTATTCAGTATCTCTGCATCGTAGTCGGGATTGCTGCGAATTACTGAATAGCCATCGTAGGAGTGGATAGTTGCAGTTCGCCAAGCCCTTTCAGAAGCAACAGCTTTGGGTTTATCTTTAGTTGTAGAGGTTTGTTGAGTGGGCACTTTCTCCGCCTTCACCACCTTTCCTGTTGGCTCCTTATCTTTCTTTTCAATAGCCTTTTCTGCCTCCTCTGCACTCTCGTTGCTCTCCTCAACCTCTAGCTCAGTGGTTGGAAAGGTGAATATAATGGTCAGCTTATTGTCATCTGTGTGGGTGCGGAATGCCACCTCCTTAACCCCTTCCATTTTTTCGCCCATTGGCACTAGCTTGTACTGATTACTTAGGTGATTGGATATGGTTCTCTCAATAGTAGCTAGGTATTGCATCTTTTCGGGTGAGATATGAAGCTCCATTGATACTTGTCGTACCTTAGCGTCATTATTGTAGGTGGTGCCATACCAAAAGCTCCTGATCTTGACTATCTCCTCATCAAACGTTATTTTGGAGTTATAGAGTGTTATGCCTTCGGCTAAAGTCAAGTTTTTGAGCTCTGATATCGCTTTGTCCTCACCATAGATAAGAGTAAATTTCCTTTTCTCCTTTTGGAGATTGCCAAGTGTGATGGACTGATTGAATCCATCAACACTATGGGGGTCGTTACCAACCAATGCCGTTAACCCCTCAAGGAGCTCCGTGGTATCGTAGTACTGTGAGTGAAGCATTGAGGAGTCATTGGAGTATAATTTAACTGGAAACCTTAGACCTTCAAATTGAGGATTGACAAGGTACTTCCCCTTTTTATCGACAAAACCCCAGTAGCTACCATTGAATATGGCTAGTTTGCCTTTGTAGATACAACCAATTTCCTTGAATTGAGGATTGATCACATAGCTACCCTTCTTATCAATAACACCATAGAGATCAGATCCCTTTGAAGCGGCGATCGCTACTCCATTTTGAAATGAAAAGGCAGGCTGAAACTGTGGATTGATGACATAGCTACCTTTTTTATCAATGTACCCAAAGGCATCCCCTTGAACCACCATTGCCACCCCTTCAGAAAAAGGCTCGGCATAATCAAATTGCGGAGAGATCACTATTGTCCCCTTTCGGTCAATAAACCCATACTTTTCTCCAATTTCTACTGCAGCGATTCCTTCGCGGAAGTCCGAGACGCCATCAAACTGTGGGTTAATGACATAGAGCCCCTTCTTGTCTAGGTATCCATACTTACCACTCTCATCCTTGAATGGGGCGAGGCCATTCTTAAAGGTGCCGATATAGGTAAAGGTGGCGGGGATAACCTCCTGCCCCTTTTTGTCAATAGCACCATACTTGCCCTCCCAGTTTTCGTAGACTGCTAGTCCATCGCTAAAGTTACCGATGCTCTTCGCTGTCTCACAGGTGAATAGGGTATTCCCCTTTTCGTCAATCGCCTGTAAATGCCCTCCACTCAGTGCTACAAAGGCGATGCCCTCGTTGAAGTCAGCTGCTACGGTATAGGTGGCGGGGATAGCGTAGGCCCCCTTTTGGTCGATATAGCCATATAGACCATTATTATTCAAGACCAGAGCTAACCCATTTTTGCTAAATAGGGAGGCCCCTCTAAATTGAGGCATGATAGAATACTGCCCTTCCCAATTGATATATCCAAATTGATTACCTTGGCGAATAGGGATCAAGCCAAGGTCATACCACTCGTCGTTTCCTCCATTGGAGCCACAACTAGATAGTAGCATCGTAAGGAGTGCCGTGGTGAGGAGTAATAATTTCTTCATAGTCTTTATTCTTTTATCCAATAAATTACTCTTGTGAAACCTATTCTCTGGGATAGATGTACTGCAAACATATTGAAAATAATTGATATAACTTAAGGTTTGGGCCCCTTTTCTGAGACTGTTGCACGAAGGCGATCTGCGGCGTTGCTTTCGGAATTCGGCTTCGGTCACGTACGTGAGTACGCTCCCTTCAGCCTCATCCTCAGCGCCTTGCATCTCATCCTTCGTGCAAAGTCTCAGCACATTTGAAGCAAATGTGCGAGAACGGCACTTCGTGCAACATTCTCTTTCTGTGAATGTTATCCACATCTCCTAATCTGTGGATTCCTAAGTTCGACAGCCTTTAATGTGAAAAGGGGGCTCAGTCGCTATTGCGATGGAGCCCCCTTTTTGGAATTACTCTAGTCTCAGTGGGTTACTTCTGGCTTTTGCCTTGGTTGGCTACTGCCTCCATTAGCTTTTTCACCTCCTCTGGATCACCTACGAAGTAGTCCTTCATCAGTTTCATACCATTTTGCTCGTCAAACTCAAAGACATAAGGTACGGCAGTTGGAAGGTTGAGCGATACGATATCCTCATCGGAGATCCCTTTGAGCTTCTTGATGATGGCCCTCAGGCTATTGCCGTGAGCTGCTACAATAATATCATCGTGCTCTGCGAAGGAGGGGAATATCTCTTGCTCCCAGTAGGGAAGGATCCTTTGGATGGTATCCTTAAGGCTCTCGGTAAGAGGAAGCTCCTCCTTATTGATATGGGCATATCTCACATCATTGTAGGGTGAGCGAGGGTCGTCGGCCGCCAATGGTGCTGGTGGTACATCAAAGCTACGACGCCAAATAAGTACCTGCTCATCGCCATACTTAGAGGCAGTCTCAGCCTTATTAAGCCCTTGGAGCATACCGTAGTGCTTCTCATTGAGTCGCCAGCTCTTCTTTACTGGGATCCAATCGAGGTCCATCTGGTCGAGGACGGTATTAAGCGTCTTAACGGCACGCTTTAGGTAGCTAGTAAAAGCCAGCGTGAAGTGAAATCCATCCTTCTTGAGCTGCTGACCAGCCTTGATGGCCTCCTCTATACCGAGTGGAGTAAGGTCTACATCGGTCCAACCGGTGAATCGATTCTCCAGGTTCCACTGGCTCTGTCCATGTCTGATTAAAACCAATCTCTTCATAATCTACAATCTTATATATATTGTTTCAAAAACCTAATACACTATTTTTCTCTTGTTGCAATATAATCGGCCACCATAATCAGTCCGTCACGACTTTCGCACGGTGGCAATCCTGCAACTAAAAGGCTCTTCGCTTCCTCTATCATTTCCTCCATTCGCTTTCCAGCATATTCAATGCCTCCCATGCGGATGGCGAAGTCTATAATATAAGCAATCTCGCCACGCCTAAGCTCCTCATGGCGAAGGAGCTTGAGCACCTTGTCGCGCTCTTTACTCTCCTGCTGTAGGGCATGGATCAGTGGGAGGGTTACCTTGTGCTCTGCGATGTCTTGACCCGATGGCTTCCCAAGTTGGGCGGTGGGTTGGTAATCAAAGATATCATCGCGTATCTGGAAGGCACGGCCTAGAAGTTGTCCCGCCTGCTCTATTTTCTGAAGCGTCTCTGCATCACTCACCTTGGCCAGTAACGCACCTACCATCATACTACTCTCGATGAGAGAAGCGGTCTTTCGGTCGATGATCTCTAGGTACCGCTCTTCGGAGTATTCGCCCAGTTCGGCAGTATCCATCTGCAGAAGCTCTCCCTCGGAGAGGTTTTTGCCAAGGGTGGCTAGTTGGAGAAGTATCTGCTTGTTATTGGTCTGAACCGCCTGCATCATCGCATTGGCTAGTAGGTAGTCACCAATCAGCACCGCCTTAAGATTACCAAAAACCGCATTCATCGAGGGTACCCCTCTCCGGTGTCCACTCTCATCCACCACATCGTCATGCACAAGCGTAGAGACGTGAAGTAGCTCAATAAAGGTCGATCCATTAATGACCTCCTCCGTGATAGGACCAAAGCAATTGGCCGTAAGAAGTAGGAGGAGCGGACGCACCTGCTTAGCCGTCTGTCGGCTCAGCAATTCAGTCGCTTTGACAATGGTTGGAGCAATACTTCGTATAGAGCCTAGATAGGCCTCCTCAAATTGCTTGAGGGCCTCTTGGATCTCTTGAGGCATCTGCTCAATGAGGGTTGCGGATTGATTATGTGGTTTGTTGCTCTGCATAAGTAACCTTGAATGCTTCTATTAATGGAGGTCTATTCCCTCCTTGCCACCTGTGAGAAGTCGCTGGATATTATTGAGTTTATTGAGGGCGTCAATGGGGGTGAGCTGATTGAGGTTGAGCCCTACAATCTCCTCTCGCACTTGGCTGAGGAGCGGGTCGTCTAGCTGGAAAAAGCTTAGCTGTACTGGTCCATCTTGTACCTTCTTTTCGGGGAGGCGTGGTTTGGAAGGAGCTTTGATTCGTCCACTCTCCTCGTCGCGCTCTCTTGCTGACTCCTCTAGTAGGGTGAGGATCTCTTCGGCACGGCCGATGATCTCCTTGGGCATTCCTGCCAGTTTGGCCACGTGAATACCAAAGGAGTGCTCGCTCCCGCCTGCCACTAGCTTGCGGAGGAATATGATCTTACCCTCCACCTCCTGTACCGTGACATTGTAATTCTTGACCCGAGCAAAGTGCCGCTCGAGGTCGTTGAGCTCGTGGTAGTGTGTGGCAAATAGCGTCTTGGCTCGCCCCCTTGGATGGTCGTGGATATACTCCACAATCGCCTGTGCAATAGAGATGCCGTCGTAGGTGCTGGTGCCACGTCCCAGCTCATCCACCAGCACCAAACTGCGATTGGTGATACCATTAAGAATCGTCGCTGCCTCGGTCATCTCCACCATAAAGGTACTCTCACCTCGCGAGATATTGTCCGAGGCACCTACACGGGTAAAGATACGATCCACGATGCCTATCTTTGCTGCACTAGCCGGTACATAGCTACCAACTTGTGCCAGCAGTACAATAAGGGCAGTCTGCCGGAGTAGTGCCGACTTACCTGCCATATTAGGACCAGTGATGATGAGGATCTGCTGCACCTCATTATCGAGGAAGAGGTCGTTGGGGATATAGCTCTCACCAGGGGGCATCAATCGCTCTATCACTGGGTGCCTACCCGCCTCTATGTCTATGGTGTCGCCATTGTCTACCACGGGGCAGGCGTAGCCGTAAAGCGAAGCCACCTCGGCAAAGGAGCTCAGCACATCTATCTGTGAGAGCACCGTCGCATCCGACTGAATCTCTTTGATAAAACCACGCACGTAGTTGAGTAGCTGGTCGTAGATCTCATTCTCCAAGATCTGTATCTTCTCCTCTGCCCCTAGGATTTTACTTTCATACTCCTTTAGCTCGGGTGTGATAAAACGCTCTGCCTGAGTCAAAGTCTGCTTGCGAATCCACTCCTCCGGCACTTTGTCCTTGTGGGTGTTTCGCACCTCAATATAATAGCCAAAGACGTTGTTGTAGGCCACCTTCAGGCTTGGAATGCCCGTGCGTTCGCTTTCGCGATTGCGGAGGTCGAGAAGGTACTCCTTGCTACCGCTGAGAATATCCCGTAGCTCATCCAGTCGGCTGTCAAAGCCTTTGGCAATCACATTCCCCTTACCTAGCTGATTGGGTGTCTCCTCGTTGATGGTCCTTTCAATCCGCTCCGCCAATTCCTCGAGGGGGTCTAGGGCAATGCTTAGCTCCTTGAGCGAAGCATCGCCAGTATTGTAGAGGGCGCCCATAATCGGCTTTACCAAGCGTAGCCCACCCGCCAACTGTCGTAGCTCACGAGGGTTGATACGGAGGACCGAGACCTTACTCGCCAATCGCTCTAGGTCGCCTATCTCCGATAGGATTTCGGAGAGCTGATGCCGTAGCTCCTCTCTCTCGAGAAAAGCGGTAACGGCAGCCTGTCGCTGTACTATCTCACGGGCGTCGAGTAGGGGGAATACCAGCCACCGCTTGAGCAGTCGGCCGCCCATTGGTGTACGAGTATGGTCAATGACGCTGATGAGTGAATTACCATCCTCATTGAGGGGTTGTAGGATCTCAAGGTTGCGGAGGGTAAAGCGGTCGAGCTGTACGAAACGATTCTCCTCTATCTTGTGAATGGTGTTGATGTGCTGTATCTCGGAGTGGTGCGTCGCCTCAAGGTAGTAGAGGATTGCCCCGCAGGAGATAATTGCTAAGACCTCATGCTCTATCCCGAATGCCTTGAGGTGCTTTACCTCGAAGTGCTTTAGGAGCCTATCGCGTCCATAATCTTGCGAAAAGGTCCAATCCTCCAAAGGGTAGAGGTTGAGTCGCTCACCGAAGTGAGCTTGTACCTCGTGCTCCGTTCCCCGCTTCACCAATACCTCTTTAGGATTGAAGTTGGTGAGCAACTTATCAATTTCATCGTAGCTCCCTTCACTGCAGACAAATTCGCCAGTGGAGAGGTCTAGCAGAGCTATTCCCGCCTTGCCTCCTCCGAGAGCAATGGCAGCAAGGAAGTTATTGGTGTCGGCTTCAAGGACAGAGTCGTCCATCGTAAGTCCAGGGGTCACCACTTCGGTCACCGCCCGCTTCACCAGCTTCTTCGCCAACTTTGGATCCTCCATTTGGTCGCAGATCGCCACCCGCTTTCCCTTGCGGACCAGCTTGGGGAGGTAATTGTCAAGAGCATGGTGGGGGAATCCCGCCATAGGGTCATCACCCCTCTTAGTAAGAGTGATATTGAGTAGGCGAGAGACCTCTACCGCATCATCGTTGAAGGTTTCATAAAAATCGCCCACTCTAAAAAGCAATAACGCACCTGGGTACTGCTCCTTAAAGCGTCGAAATTGTGCCATCATCGGCGTCTCCGAAACCTTTTTCGCCATCTTAATTATTTAAATCGTCTCTTACCTAATTATGGGATACTCTATATCCCTACAAATATACCTCTTTTTACCGAGACTGCTTAAATCTCTTGCCTTTTGGCTTCATTCCAAAGGGCGTCCATCTCGCCAAGGGTCATCTCTTTGAGGCTTTTCCCCTCTGCCTTGGCCGATGCCTCAATGTAATTAAAGCGACGGTTAAACTTCTGGTTGGTTCGCTCCAAACTGGTATCGGGATCCACGCCATAGAGGCGTCCCATATTGATCAGACTAAAGAGGAAGTCCCCCATCTCTCCCTCCTTGTGTGCCAAGTCGCCATTGCCCTCTATCTCGGCACGTAGCTCTCCCAGCTCCTCATACACCTTATCCCATACATCGCTTTTCTCAGCCCAGTCAAAGCCTACATTGGCTACCTTCTCCTGCACCCGGTACGACTTGATGATGGAGGGGAGTCCCTTTGGAACCCCACCGAGTACCGTCTTATTGCCCCCCTTCTCTTTGAGTTTGATCTGTTCCCAATTGAGTTCTACATCATGTGCATTATTGACCCGCACATCACCGTAGATATGTGGGTGGCGAAAGATGAGCTTATCCGCCTCACGATTGCAGACATCGGCAAGGTCAAACTGCCCCTTCTCCTCCCCAATCTTGGCATAAAATAGCACATGGAGGAGCACATCCCCCAGTTCTTTAGCAATCTCGGGGTGGTCCTCATTGATGATTGCCTCGCTCAGTTCGTACACTTCCTCTATGGTATTGGGGCGCAGCGATTCATTGGTTTGCTTCGCATCCCATGGGCACTCTACCCGTAGTCGCTCCAGCACATCTAGCAGTCGTCCGAGGGCTTCTAGTTTCTCCTCACGGCTACTGCTGCTCTTTTTCTTCATGGTGATTTCTATTAATGGATTGCGTGGGTAGATCGTTTTGCACCTCTCTACCCACGCAATATAATTTGCTCTTAATTACTGTTGCTTTTTGCGATACTCCTCAAGTCCGCTCTTTAGCCAATTGACATAGTGGTCTACATCCTTATCGAAGCCAAAGCTAGGACCCAGAGGTAGCCCATTGCCATCCAGCATCACGTAGAATGGCTGTGCGTTGGAGCCAAACTTCTGCGATTGGAAGTAGCTCCACCGCTCTCCAATGGTCTTGAGCTTGCGGGTGCTATCGCCATCCTTCACCTCGATATACTTAGGCAGCTTAGTCTTGTCATCCACGATGAGGGTGACGAGGATAAACTCATCATCAATGATGCTCTTCACCTTAGGATCGGTCCAGACGGAAGCCTCCATCTCACGGCAGTTGACGCAGCCGTAGCCCGAGAAGTCAATCAAAACAGGCTTCCCATCGCTCTGAGCCGCCCGCATACCACTCTCATAATCGTGGAACTTAGGGTGTACCTCCGAATCATAGAGGTTGAAGTCCTGAGTGTAGAGTGGTGGTGCAAAGGCACTGATTGCCTTGAGTGGTGCACCCCAAAGCCCTGGCACCATATAGACGGCAAAAGAGAGAGAGATGATGGCAAGGAATAGTCGGGTCACACTCACGAAGGGGAGGTCGCTATCCTGTGGTAGCTTGAGCTTGCCGAGTAGGTAGATACCTAGTAGGAAGAAGATCACGATCCAAAGTGCCACAAAGGTCTCTCGGTCAAGGATGCCCCAGCCATAGGCGAGGTCGGCAACGGAGAGGAACTTTAGAGAAAGTGCCAGCTCAAGGAAGCCAAGGGTCACCTTGACACTCGTCATCCAGCCTCCACTCTTAGGCATACTCTGTAGGAAGTTGGGGAATATGGCAAAGAGGGTAAAAGGAAGCGCTAGTGCCACAGCAAAGCCGAGCATACCAATAGCAGGGCTAAGGAGACTACTTCCCGAAGTGGCTGCCTGCACCAACAGGGTTCCGATGATAGGGCCGGTACAGGAGAAGGAGACCAAAGCCAAGGTGAAGGCCATGAAGAAGATACTCAGCAGACCGCTCGTGCTCTCTGCCTTGGCATCCATCTTATTGGTCCACGATTGTGGAAGAACTAGTTCGAATGCCCCGAAGAAGCTGACCGCAAAGAAGACCAGTAGGGCAAAGAAAAGGATATTGAAGAGGGCACTTGTAGCTAAGTCATTGAGTGCACTCGGTCCAAAGATCGCTGTAATCAGCAACCCTAGTGTGAGGTAGATTACAATGATTGCCAACCCATAAATCACCGCATCGCGAATAGCGGCTTGACGGCTCTTGCTCCGCTTGAGGAAGAAGCTCACCGTCATAGGGATCATCGGCCACACGCAAGGTGTAAGGAGAGCAATCAAACCGCCCAAGAAACCGAGGACAAAAATCATCAAGAGGGAGTTGTCGGTGGCGCTCAGCGTGGTATCGCCATACGCCTTGATCTCCTCTACTACAGGCTTCCAGATGTCGCCCGTAAAGTTGGCTGCTTCGCTCTCCACCGTGGTGGAAGGCTCCTCCTCGCTACTGCTGTCGCTAGCAATCGCTTCCATCTCCAATGGTGTGGTGAGGTCACCAACCTTTAGACTAATGGGAAGTCGGGTAGGGGGGAGACAAGTTTGGTCGTTGCATAGCATGTAAGTAAGGTCGCCAGCTAGCACAAAGTGCTCTGGATCCTCTATCTGTACCTGTTGCTCAAAAATGACACTTCCCGTGTGCCAGCGCAGGTTCATCTCAAAGTTGGGGTCGTAGACGGAGGCCGCCTCTTTTGATGGCTTTAGTTCCCCTAGCAGTTTCACCCCTTTAGCCTCGTCTAATGCAAAGGAGGTGGGGGTTGGTCCGCCATCTGGGAGGGTCACATCGTAAATATGCCATCCCTGCTTTAGGGTTGCCTTGAAGCTCAAGGTCACCACCCCATCAGCACTATTTGTGTGGCTTTGCTCCCAGCTCACCGCATCGGTAATCATCTGCGCCTCTGTACTACTCCAGGGGAGGAGGGCGATGAAATAACTCAGCACGAGCCATACAAGTTGTCGTTTCTTAATCTTCATAAAAGTATGTATAGAGTGTTGGTTTTAATAGTCTCTTCCTGTTGGTTGCTTCTCTTTATCCAGCCTTAGCCAAGAGAAGTAGTGGGTGGGGTAGGGACGCTCAAATCGGCGTGGCTGCTGCTCCCCAGGGATCAGTAGCTCAAGACCGATCTGCTCCAAAGCGATCTCCCGATCGGTGCGAATCTGGCTACGTGAGCGTACATCGCCCAAGATGCTCAGCCCATTGTCGCCAAATAGCTTGCGGAGGGAGAAGATTCGTGCCCCCACCACATCTATCTGTACAATATGCATCTGCCCATTTCGACTGCTCTTATCCACCCGCACCTCTGCGGTGATCAGCTTGGGCTTTGAGAGACTACGCTCCTCGGAGGTGGCACTCAGTAGCTGCACCTTCTCCTTTAGCTCGCCCTCAATGCAGGCGATGAAGCGTTGGTGCTTGGCACGTCGGCTCCACTCCTTCACCAGAAGCTCCTTGGCCTCTACACTCCTCGCAAAGACCACAAAACCAGCCGTGTTGCGATCCAATCGATTCACCATAAAGAGCTTTGCCCCCTCTTCCCCCTTCTTGTAGTGCTGACTGAGGAGAAATAGAGCCGTCTGTTGGCGGTTTTTATGTGCGGTATTGACCGTAGGCAATCCCCGCTTTTTGTAGGCAACTACATACTCTTCACTCTCCCATGCTATTTCTAGCTTGGGGTGTCGAAAAGGCATTGGTGGCACTCCACGGTGCACACGCACTACCACGCCGGCTCCCACCGTCTCGGTAGCTCTTGTGGTAGACCACTTCCCTACAGAGACCCTTCCCGAGGCAATCAATTGCTTCGCAGCTGTGCGATTGCGGCTGGACTTCTCCATCAAGAGCTCCAGTAGAGGGGCTTCGCTGCCCGCCCTGTAGGTTTCCTGCACGGGGGTAGGGTTCTCTACTCGTGATGCTGTCTGTCGCTTTGTATTATTGTTGTTATCCATGGCTTAATTGACCACCTATTTATACGCTTTACTCTCACTCCTAGTCCCAATTATTGACCGGAATTTAGAGATCTTATCACGCAAATATACTATTTTCTCCCTATCTGCCGTAACCCTTAGTGCCGATTCCGAATTCCAAAAGCAAAGAACAGCTCCCCTTCGTGAAATAGGCTCAAAATAGGAGGTTATATAGGGTGTCAAAAGTGGTTTTGTAACAGATTGAATGCTAATGCTTTATAAGGGCGAAAGTTTAGTTGCAACTAACCGATTGCTTAGTTGCAACTCGCCGTTTGTTTAGTTGCATCTCGCCGATTGCTTAGTTGCAACTAAACTTTTCCTCTCCTCGCCACTCGATTATTGGTTGGTGGAATTCTCTTAATTCTCCAATGGGTTTGACCTGCCAAATCTGAGTAGAGCCAAGATAAATTGTGTCGGGAGAATTGGGTATCTTTGTCGGCGTTAGAGGCAATAATAGAGATATGAATACCAACCGCAGATATACCATCGCCGTAGACTTTGACGGCACCATTGTGACGCATGAATACCCAAAGATCGGCACTGAGATACCCGGTGCTGTAGAGGCACTCAAGGAGCTCCTGAGAGAGGGGCATCGGCTGATCCTATGGACTGTCCGTGAGCGAGAACTCCTAGAGGAGGCGCTGGCATGGTGCGAAGAGCGAGGGTTGGTCTTTTATTCGGTCAATAGCAACTTCCCCGAGGAGACACTCGAGGATCGCCACTTCTCACGCAAACTGAAGGCCGATATATTTATCGACGACCGCTCCATCGGAGGGCTGCCCGACTGGCCAAGTATGCTCCAGATGATTCGTGAGCAAACTCCTTTCAAAACCCCTATGACCCCGCAATTTACCGCTCAGATAGACGATACCCACCGTGAGATGATGGAGCGTTACCAGCACGGCTCTCGTCCCAAGCGTGGTGGCCTCTTCTCCAAGCTCTTCAAGTAATCTCTTTACACACAAATAATTGCTGAATTGACTTAATGTGTTAGAGATGGGTACACCTATGGCTGCTTAGTTAGATTTTGGCTTTGATGCCGTGGGCGATGAGGATCTCGTGATTGTACCGATTGATGCGGGTGATGGTGAAGGCGACTTTGTGTCGACCGTCAATGTGGGGGAGTTGAAAGAAGGGATCTTGGGTGATAGCGAGTAGGTGCTCGCCGCTGATCGCCTTCTGTAGTTTCTCGCCCCGTGGGTGCATATAGACTACAAAGTACTTGGTCTCTAGGCCTGCGGGGTAGGGCATATCAGGCTCCCAATAGAGAGTGGTGAGCCCTTGCTGCTTGATGAGGGAGGTCTCTCGCTCTGGTTCGTCGAATGGCCTAAGGTCGGCAGGATAAGGGGTAGGGGGTATGAGGGCTATGGGCTTCCAATAGGTATTGAGTAGCTGCTTATTGATTCCCTTGTAATTGGTGAATAATTGGTCGGCCGGCCAAAGGATATCTCCTTGGGCCGTCTGTGCGGAGATGTTGAGCTTGGCGTGTAGGTCGTTGGCATCAAGGCTTCGCTTCACATCTTGCCCGATATAGTAGTGTGCGAGGTGTATCTTTTGGCTCCACCAGCGTGCTAGCTCTGTATATTCGGCCGCCTTGTGCCCGATCTCCCAGTAGATTTGTGGCACAATGTAATCGACCCACCCCATGGCGTCCCATAGTAGGATATCGGCATAGAGGTCGTCGTAATTCTGTAGTCCAAAGGTCGCGCTGCCGGAGGGGTGGCTCCTTTGGTTACGGTAGATGCCAAAGGGGCTGATGCCTAGGCGGACATAGGGTTTACGGGCTTTTATGGTGTGGTGTAGCTCTTGTATGAGCTGATTGACATTATCGCGTCGCCACTCCTCAATCGCTTTGAAGCCTCGTGGGTTTCGCTCAAAGTCGGCTCTATCGGGGAGTACTTCGCCAGCAATGGGGTAGGGGTAGAAGTAGTCGTCGAGGTGGATGGCATCAATATCGTACCGCTCTACAAGGTCATCGACCACTTGCGAGAGGTAGTGAATCACCTCGGGAAGAGCGGGATTGAAAAAGAGCTGTTGGCCGTAGCGAAAAAACCACTCGGGGTGTCGGTAGTAAGGGTGCTGAGGGGCTAGGGTATTACTGATATTGGTGGCAGCTCGGTAGGGATTGATCCAGGCGTGTAGCTCCATTCCCCGCTTGTGGCACTCTGCCACCATAAAGGCGAGGGGATCCCAAAGTGGCTGTGGGGCAACGCCCTGTTGCCCTGTAAGGGTGCGGCTCCACGGCTCGTAGGGGCTATAAAACCAAGCATCGGCCTCGGAGCGTACTTGGAAGATAACGGCATTGGCTCCTAACTGCTGAAGGAGGTCAAGCCGCTCAATCAGTTTGGCCTGTATATATTGTGTGCTTTTGCCTTGAAACTCACCCCGCCATGCATTGGGGATCCAGGCACCTCTAAACTGTCGCTTCTGAGGTTGGTAGACCTGGCTATTGGCCTGCTGGGTATACTCTTTATTGGTCAGTACTTTCTTTGTTTTACACCCTACGAGGAGTAGTGGTAGGAGCAGTAGGAGTAGATATAGTCGCTTCATTTACATACCTCCAAAGTAGGAGAATAGGGCGTTGGTGATATTCATATAAATAAACATACCGATCAGGTCGTTCATAATCGTGATGAAAGGACCAGTCGCACGGGCAGGGTCCATCTTGAGTTTATTAAGCCCGAGAGGCACGACCGTGCCAAAGAGATTGGCGAAAAGCACCACCACAAAGATACTGATAGAGACGGAGGCCATCACCACAATATTCTTGAGGAAAAAGTAATTGTAGATGAAGAGGATAAAGCTGAGGATGCCACCATTCATAATTGCGATAGCGAGCTCCTTGGAGAGAAGTTTGCCGATCCTTTCCGTCTTGAGTGACCCTGCGGCAAGGTCCTGCACGATGATAGCGGAGGACTGCATCCCCACGTTACCTCCCGTACCACCCATCAGTGGAATAAAGAGAGAGACAGCGGGCACGGAGGCAAAGACGGCATCGTAATTACCGAGGATCATACTATTCAGCACTCCACCGACCATGCCAAGCATTAGCCAAGGGAGGCGGGCTCCTATCTGCCGGGTAACGGTATCGGAGCTCTCTACATCTTGTGAAAGACCGGATGCCAACTGGTAATCCTTTTCATGCAAGTCGCGCATCTCATCGACCACGTCGTCCACGGTAATCACTCCTACCAAGCGACCGATGCTATCAACTACGGGAATCGCCACTAGGTCGTACCGCTCAAAGGCGTGAACCACCTCTTCGGTAGTGTCGTTTTCGTGTAGCATCACAGGGTCGTGCACGATGATGTGCTTAATCTTGGAGACATTGGGGCTAGTAAGTACCTTCTTGATAGGGAGGATGCCTTGTAGCCGCTCCTCATCATCCACTACATAGATGTAGTAGACCTCGTCCATCTCCGAGGCTTGCTTGCGGAGCTCCTCCATGCACTGAGGCATAGACCAATTTTCATTGACCACCATCATCTCCTTACGCATGATACCACCGGCGGTATCGTGCTCGTAGCGGAGTAGGTCGATAATCTCACCCGCCTGCTCTATATCATCAACGTGCGAGAGAATCGCTTCCTGCTTATCTTCGTCTAGCTCCTGAAGTAAGTCGGCCGCATCGTCGGTGTCCATGTGGGTGACGAAGGTATCGGCGATCTCCTCATCGGAGAGGAGGTTGAGCACCTCTTTTCGCTCATCCTCATCCATCTCCATCAGTGCATCAGCAGCAAGAGACCCTGGAAGCTGTCGGTAAAGGAATAGGGTATCCTCTGCCGGTAGCTCCTCAAGTAGCTCTGCAATATCGGCAGGGTACATCTGAGTTACCAGATCTTTTAACTGCTGCTCGTCTCTATTGGCTATGAGGTCGAGGATTTGCTGCTCCTCTTTCTTATCCATCTCTATCATTGGAGTAGTTGTGCTATATCGTTGGTGAGGGTGATGAAGTCATCTACCGCTAGTTGTTCTGGTCTCTTCTGGAGAAGAGGGTGCGACTCGGGCAGTTGCTGCTCAGTGAGTAGGGGTTTGAGTGAATTGCGTAGCATCTTACGTCGCTGGTTAAATACCGTTTTCACCACCTGCTTGAATAATCTCTCGTCGCACCCTAGCTCGGTACGCTGGTTGCGGGTCATTCGGATTACCCCACTCTGTACCTTGGGAGGTGGGTTGAAATTACCTGGGGCAACGCTAAATAGGTACTCTACATCGTACCATGCTTGTAGTAGGACACTCAGAATGCCGTACTCCTTGCTCCCCGGTCCACTGGCTAGCCGGGCTGCCACCTCCTTTTGGAGCATGCCCGCTGCCGCTGGGATAAGCTCTCTGTATTCAAGCATATGGAAGAAGATCTGGCTGCTAATGTTGTAGGGGTAGTTACCAATGAGCAGAAAGGGGGCACCATCATAGACCGTATCAAGGGGTAGAGTGAGGAAGTCGGCCTCAATGATATGGGGGATGAGTGAGGGAAAGGCTACACGTAGGTAGGCGATTGACTCGGTATCTATCTCTACCACCTTAGTGGCTGGGTACTTGGTGGTGAGGTACTGAGTGAGCACTCCCATCCCTGGACCTACCTCTAATATGGGCAGATTGTACTGCACAAGGGTATCGGCAATTCGCTCCGCAATCTCAAGATTGTGGAGGAAGTGCTGACCCAATGATTTCTTAGCCCGTACCTTTTGCATCTCTGAATATTCTATTTATTGAGGTAGAAATGGTAACTTTGCCAAGTCGTATCTACCTATTTGTGCAAAGATACCAAAAACAGATGAGGAGATGAGGCATTGAAGATGAATAGGAGACTTAAGCGAATACTCAAAGTAGTCCTGCCACTAGCATTCGGACTGCTGATCCTGTGGTTGCTTTATCGCCATATGGATATGCAAGCATTGCTCTCAACACTGAGGAGTGATGCTCGCTTTGGTGTCATCTTCCTTGGCTGTCTCTTCGGTACACTAGGCAATACCATTAGGGGGTTGCGCTGGCAGCTCCTCAATCGCACACTCGATCCCGAGGTGAGCTGTATCAATTCGATTCTCACCACTCATGGCAATTATGGCGTCAGCTTGGCCCTGCCACGTGTGGGGGAAGTTTGGAGAGTGGCTACCATGTCGCACTACTCAGGGATCGGCTTTGGCCGACTCTTAGGAACCCTCTTTGTGGATCGCATCTTTGATGTGATTGTTTTGGTGGTATTGGTGCTACTAGGATTGTTGGTCAACGCTCCTTTCTTTAGTGAGTTCATAACTGCCAATCCCAAAATCGTTGCGTGGTGGGGGCAAGTGGTTACCTCGCCTTGGTTCTATCTGGTGATAGCAATTTTGATTGGCTCGCTGGTGGCTCTTGTGCTGTGGGTAAAGCGAAGTGAGCGAGATCGCCATTTGGTCAAAAGCGTGATAGAGGGGTTGCGAACGCTACAGACCATGTCGCATAAGGGACTCTTTTATCTCTACACTGTGGGGATTTGGGGGGGCTACTTCTTGCAGTTTTATATCTGCTTTTGGGCTTTTAGCTTTACCCAAGGGCTAGGTTTTTCTGCTGGTTTGCTGAGCTTTGTGATGGCGAGTGTGGGGGTGTTGGTCCCTACGCAAGGGGGCATGGGTGGCTGGCACTTTATGGTGATATATACGCTGATGGCTTATGGTGTGGAGAGTGCCGATGCACAGAGCTTTGCACTGATAGTGCACACTTGCCAGGCGATCCTATGGACGGGATTCGTAGGCTTGCTATCCATGGCACTATTGCCAGTGGTGAATAGAAATAGAAATATAGTAAATGAATAAAGATATGAAGGATAAGATTCAGAACCTCCTGGAGGAGGTAAAGCAGTTGGTAGCTCCTAAGACAGAAGAGGAGCTGGAGGCGCTTCGCCTCAAGTATCTGAGCAAGAAGGGGCTGATCAATCAGTTGATGGCCGACTTCAAGAGCGTACCTGCTGAGGAGAAGCGGGAGATAGGCAAGGCACTTAATGAGCTGAAGACCAAGGTGACTAGCCAGATTGAGGGATTTAAGGCCGAGATAGAGGCCTCTAAGCATAGCGAGGAGCTACAGAGTATAGACCTCTCTCGTACTGCCTACCCATTGCCACTCGGTACGCGCCACCCTCTGAGCCTAGTGAAGGAGCAGATTATTGATATCTTTAGTCGCTTGGGCTTTAATGTGGCTGAGGGACCAGAGATAGAGGATGATTGGCACGTGTTTGAGAGCCTCAACTTCCCTGAGGATCACCCGGCTAGAGATATGCAGGATACCTTTTTTATCTCTCACCACCCTGAGATTTTGCTCAGGACGCACACCTCGTCGGTGCAGAGCCGTGTGATGGAGCAGACCGAGCCTCCTATCCGTATCATCTGCCCTGGAAGAGTTTATCGCAATGAGGCGATCTCTGCTCGAGCTCACTGCTTCTTCCACCAGATTGAGGCGCTTTATGTGGCAGAGAAGGTGAGTTTTGCCGACCTCCGCCAGGTGCTGATGCACTTTGCTAGAGAGATGTTTGGCGAGGAGACCAAGATCCGTTTGCGTCCTAGCTACTTCCCCTTTACCGAGCCTAGTGCCGAGATGGATATCTCATGTAATATCTGTGGTGGCAAAGGGTGTAACCTCTGTAAGGGCTCTGGCTGGGTAGAGATCCTAGGCTGTGGGATGGTGGATAGTGCCGTGCTAGAGTCGTGTGGCATTGATAGCACCAAGTACTCGGGCTACGCACTCGGTATGGGGCTGGAGCGCATCGCCAACCTGAAGTACAGTGTGAGTGACCTACGACTATTCTCGGAGAATGACCTCCGCTTCTTGGAGCAGTTTGAGAGTGCACGATGAAACTTGCTGAGCGGTATCAGGGCGTACTCCAATGGTTTGAGAAAAATATGCCTGTGGCTGAGACGGAGCTGAACTACCGTACCCCTTTTGAATTGTTGGTGGCGGTGGTGCTCTCGGCTCAGTGTACAGATAAGCGGGTGAATCAAGTGACTCCCGCTCTCTTTGAGGCGTATCCCACACCAGAGGCGATGGCGCTGGCAACGGAGGAGGATATTTTCCGCTATATCCGCTCTTGCTCTTACCCCAATAGCAAGGCGAAGCACCTCGCTGGACTTGCCCGTATGCTTACGGAAGAGTTTGGCGGAGTGATTCCCGACGACCCGAAGGAGCTAGTGAAGCTACCTGGGGTGGGGCGGAAAACGGCCAATGTGGTGCTGAGTGTGCTCTTTGATCAGCCTCGTATTGCAGTGGATACGCATGTCTACCGCGTGGCTAGGCGGATAGGACTGGCACCACAGACGGCCAATACGCCACTAAAGGTAGAGACGGTACTCGTGCGTCATATACCTGAGGAACAGCGAGCTATTTCGCACCATTGGCTGATATTGCACGGTCGGTACACTTGCCTCGCTCGTGCCCCTAAGTGTGGAAAGTGTGGTTTGGCTTCCTTTTGCCGTTATTATGCTAAGAAGGGGGTACTATTATCTGAATGATTTTGGAAGGTTATGATGAACTTTGAAAAAGTAAGTCCCAATGGTAGTAAACTACAGCGGGTGATTGATATTTATCTTTCGGCCTTTCCTCAAGAGGAGCGTAGAGAGATAGAGAGTATTGAGTGGCAATTGGAGCACAATGAGTGCTACAATATGTATGCAATATGCCTTGATAAGGAGGTGGTGGGGATGTTTGTTTACTGGGACTTTGGGACGACTGTATATATCGAGTATCTGGCGATGGATGCCAATCTCCGTGGCGGAGGCCTTGGAACCAAAGCCCTTACTCAGATGATTGACCTTATTGGTGCGCGTAAGGTGATCTTTGAGGTGGAGCTGCCTGAAAATGAAATAGCTACTCGTAGGATAGACTTCTACAAGCGCTTCAACTTCCACCTTTGGGATCAAATCCCTTATGAGCAACCCCCTTACAGAGCCACCGACAATTGGTTCCCAATGCACTTAATGACCAATGGTGAGGAGCCTAATACCGATGATATTTTGCTCCTTCAGCAAAAGGTATATAACGTAGCTGAATAATTTACATCTTATCTCTGTCTGAGATGACTGTAAATAAGGTGTGCTTCCGAAAAGGAGGGGCTAAAATCGGATTCTTAATAGGTTGATATTCAGTGTTATATATGAGCGTAAAATGAGTTGCAACTAAGCAAATGCTTAGTTGCAACTCGCTGTTTGCTTAGTTGCATCTCGTCAATTGCTTAGTTGCATCTCAATTTTTGTCCACTTGGGCTTGCCTTTTTACACTCCCAGAGCTTACGCATTAGAAAGGCCTTATCGTATGATCTTTAGGTAGTATCCCAAAAAGTGTGTAAGGCAGAATG
>NZ_KV820682.1:0-35956 GCF_001815465.1 Porphyromonas sp. HMSC077F02
AATCGCCTGATACCCAATGCTCATCACTAATATGCTCCACGACTTCAAAACCTTCATCTTAACCATTAAAGGGGGTGGTTCAAGCTGTTTTTAACCCAATTTAACGTGCTTTTCTGCATTATAGGGTGTGTCCCACGGCTGTTTTTGCCCTACTTTTCGCCCTAACTCCGCCCTAACTCTCGTACTTTTCGAGTTGTAACGACATCTCTATTCCCATCCCTTGACACCTCCTCCTTTGCTAAAAGGTGACATAGTGGAGGTGCCAGCCCTTGGACTTCTTTTATCTCTCCCCTTAATTTAGTACCTTTGTGACGAACGGATATTAACACTTTAGAGAATACGACAATGAAAACGATTTTGAGACTTATGGCGGTATTGGCTGTGGTAATGGCTTTGACCGCGTGCAATGGCAAAGACAAGCCAAATGGAAAGCTGGAGCAGGGCGCAATGCTCTACATCAATGTGAAAAATGGAAACCTTAAAAGTATGGACGTACGAGCAACTGACAACAAGGACGGGCTTTTGACCCCTAGAGAAATAGTGGAGCAGGCTGGAATGTTTTTGTTTACACACCCAGACGGCAAAAAGAATAGCAACATCAGCATTCTACCCGAGCAGAAAGACTTGGAGAATGAGCGTATCAAAATGTGGGGCGAGCAGGTAATCCACGCAGACGGTACACTTAATGAGTACTTTATAACGTTACGTGACGTGCGCATATTAGCACCAAATAAGCTAGATAAGGACGGTAATATGCTTCCCGAGGACAATGTAGTTGGCTATATCCCAAATGAGGTAATGGAGCGTGCCGAGAAAGAAATACGTAAGGAATACGCCGCTGGCAATTATGATAAGGTCTATAAGCTATTCCAAGACGCATATACCGCCACTCCGATTAACTTAGAAATGTGGGAGGCACTTCAAAAGGAGGGTAAGCAGTAACTCACCACCATTCAGATAAACCAAAGGGGGGGGGGTAACCGATAATGGCTACCCCCCCCCCCCTTTTTTTTATTTACTCCGCTTGGAAAGCTATGTAGCTAAATCCCACTGCCCACCCGTTGTATCGCTCCGACTGCAAAGTAAATCTCACCTTGAATGAGTAGGCACTCACATCAGACACCACAGGACTTGCGGGGTCGTTAAAAGCATTTACAAGTGGTATATACCTATCGTGCGGTATGGAGTGATACACCGTAAAGCTCTTGGTGCTGTAGCTGTATGCTGCACTAGCATAGGAATAGCTACTCTTGTTTTTATACCTGCCTAATCCCCTCACCTCTCTACCACTGCTATCAAACGTTGCCCCAGCTAACGGCATTCCGTTGCCTTGGTAGCTATCCGCGGTAATGGTGCCCTTGACCGTTAGGTTCCCTTGCATCAGCACATCTCCGACAATCTTAGCGATGAGGTTGTCGTAATTGAGGAGCATATACTTCGAGCGACCATAGAAGAAACTCGTCTTGTCTTGTGTGATACGCACCTCGGGCTTGGAAGTGTCTTTTGGGTAAATAGACCGCACTCTTTGCACCTCTGCTAACATTGACCCATTAGTGGAGGTAGTGCTGTAGTCTGCGACAAGATAAATCTCAAAGACATCTTCCTTTTGTACACTCGCCTGCGTGGCTGTGAGTTCCATTACCTTTGAGCCGGACTTCCTGTCAAATGGCATCTGCGAATGCTGAGGATTGTATGAGGACGAGGTGGTTGTCTCCGCTTTAACATAAAGGTCACCAGACTTCATTGTGTTTAAGATTGTGCCATTTCTCTTGTGCTCAATCTCAATATGTGCATTTACACTAGCGCTTGCTCCAAAATATCTCCAGCTTCCGTTTGGTAGCTCTATTTCTCTAACGCCCGCCTCCGCCTCGGCATATACAGTCACGAAAAACTTCACCTCTCTATTGCCTGCGTCCATCGTCGCCATACTTACGAATGTGCGTCTCGTCTCGCTTTCAGTGGCTCGCCCTCCTTTGGTTTGAAAGTCCAAATCAATATCTTTCATCTCCGTAGACGCATTCACCATATCGCTCTCGGTGCGTGCCTTACCTCCCACCTGCATATAGCTATTGAGGGCATCACCAAACCCGATATAGTTGCCATTGAAGAATAGCTCGCCAATGTGACCCACGCCATTGTTATTAAAAGCGGTGGCTTCCCCAACTTGCTTTAGGTCTGCACGCTTGCACACCTCCCAGCGAGTCCAGTCTAGGTTCCTACCACCCACAATCGCAAACCCCAGCTCATTAAGCTTTATTTTACGCTTGCTGTCGTCGGGCTTTTCAATGGCTTGTAGCTCCGCAAGGAGATTAACCCCCCACTTGGCATTTGCTCCGCTCACGGTTGTCTTTTTGTCCTTGTCGCACGTGTAGTTAATCCCCAGTCGCATCACCTTGGCTCCCTCGGTCTGCGTGCCACTAATCATCGCTGTGACGTCCTTGGTGTTAGGGTCGGAAAGGATAATATCATTCGTGAGTAGCAAACCACCAGCGGGCGTTGTGGAGCCATTCTGTAGGCTATCCAATAGGTACTGAATGCTCTTCACGTCCCCGTTATCAAAAAGTCCATTTTTAAGGGCTTGCTGTGCTTTGTCTAGTTTTTCAATAACCTTGGTTGCGTCACTTAGCCCCGTTTGTATCTCCTCAATTAGCTTCGGGTCGGCGTCCTTGCCCTCCGCTCTGATGCCAGTATCTACCCACTTCTCCCCGTCATAGAGTAGCCAATTCCCCTCCTTGCTAATCGTTGGGGGTGGCGTTGCGATGTCGTTAATCTGAATGTTTACACTCCTAACTGCCATATCAATTACCAATCTTTTGCGTTTGTATCATCATAGGAAAACTCAATATCATCAGCGACCCCGTCCACGTGTTCGCCAACTCCCAGCTCCAACTTGCTAGTTCCACTTGCTATCTGCGTGCCATTGAGCAACCAGCGGAAGTCACCCCCATTGGCTCTTGCTCGCTCCGTCACGTCCGTGACCCCCTTGCGGATAGTGGCGGTCACCACCACCTTACCATTCACTCCACCCTCCACCGTCTGCACGGCTCTAGGCTGGTCTAGCACCTCCCCATTGTCTCCAATCACTCGGTAAGTGGTGCGGAAACTCCCTTGACGATTAAGGCTAACGGTAAGGGCGTCATCTCCATTTTCCCCTTTGTTGCCTTTTTCTCCCTTATCCCCAGTCACACAAATAGGGTTCGTTTCAATCTGCCCTCCAGTCGTGTAGTGAATGCGGGTCTTAGTCCAAATCCAATAACCCTCCTTTGGCGTCGGTGCCGTCTCTGACCACGCTCCACTAGCTAGGGTGGTGTTAGATGATGATAGATAGTACAGCTCTACTATCTTTGCAATCCCTCTGCCGTCCTTTCCGTCACCGCCTTTAGCTCCGTCCTTGCCGTCTAGGCCGTCCTTGCCTTGAATGCAAGTGACCCCTCGCACCTCCTCTGTGCCGTCCTTGAGATACACTTTCGTGCGTTGCCAAAGGGCTTGACCCCTAGCTGGTGTCGGTGCGTTCGTCTGCCACCCACTCGTTGGGGCGGTATTCCTTGAGTTGGAAATGGCAAACTCCACGTCCACCCTTTCTATCAGCTTTTGATAGCCACGCTCCACGGCTTCTATTTCCGCCTGTACATCCTCTGGAGCAGGTGTCCAGTCAGTGGGTGTCGTCCCTCTCTCTATTTTAATCTTACCATCCAATCCACGCCACGAAGCACCGACTTGGATGAAAAGAAATGTATCACCCTCCACCGCTTTAATCTTAATCGTTGTACCCTGCACTCTTGTGTTAAAAGTACGTGCTGGTATCTCCGAATTATCCGTTGGAATCGCCTTGATTTGAGAAATAGAGTACCTAAACAAAGGCGAGGTCTCCTCTGGGCTTGGGAAAATCTGAATCGTATAGTCACCAGAGGTTATAGGAGTATAGTAGCAAATTGAGCCATCGTGGTAAAATCTAACATTCCCATCTCCCTTGATGTAAGCCTTTAGCACCCTCCCCTTTGATGCTAGGTTGCGACCTCCCACTTGCACACTCGCTGGTATCTGCTTATCAATCTCCGACTTCGCATCTTTGATAGCTTTTAGCAAAGCTTCCCGCGTGGTGTCATAGAGAGCAAATGCTTGCGTGACCACCTCTCTCTCCGCCTTTGTTATTTTGCTATCCGCAATAGCATCAGCGATAGCTTTTTGTAGTTTGTCAATGCTCCCAGTGCCACTAGCTATCACCGCATCAGCAGTCGCTTTGAAACCCTCCTTATCCGAAAAATAAGGGCTTCCAAGAATGTAATCCACGTTGCTTTGTAGCTGTGCTTGCTCCTCATCAATTCTCTTGCTAGTGTCATTGAGGTTTGCTCGCTCCTGTTCTGATATGATGCCGTCCTTGATGCTCTCAATCCACTTCCCCTTGATATCCTCCGTCTCCTTTTTTAGGTCTGCGATATTGTCCGTCGCCGCCTGCAAGTCACTAGACAATACTCCTAGCTTCTCCCTTAACTCCTTAACCTCTGCTACCGTGGCATACGGCTCCACCCAGTCAGTGTCACTGTACAGATACTGCGGTGGCGTGTTGGCTTTGATACAATGCTTGTACCTCCACTCCGTGCCCTGTTTGTAAATGAGAATATCCCCCACCTTATAGCTGTCACCATTGGCGGGGGTCTCCGTCCAAATCTTGACCGTCTCCCCCTCCATTTCGGCTATCTTAGCGATTGCCGATGATAGGGCGTTATCTTTTACCACCTCCCAGCCATAATCGGCGGGGTTGCTCGGGTCTCCACCCGTTCGCAAAGTAAAGCGATAAGCAGTGTTACCCTCCTTATCAAAGTAAGCATCCCCCACGTGCGTGGAAAAGATATCCGCCTTCGTTTTGTCGTCGGTGATAGGCTTCCCATTGTCTCCCTCCAACCAATCCTTGACAATCGTGCCGTCCATTGTCGGTGCCCCGCTCCCCTCATAGCTATAAACCGCCTTATCCACCTGCTTTTTAAGTCCCGCCACCATATCCGATAACGCCTTAACCGCTTCGGGGGTCGGTATCTTCACCGCCACCGAGGAGCCGTTGGGGTTGGTAATCGTTATCACCTGCTTTTCGGGGTCAAAGCTAACGGTTGGGGAGGGTGCAAAGTTGTTGAATAACCCCGTCACACTATAGGTATAACGTGGCACAAACTTCATCACTCCAGTATCGGCATCAGGCTGTGGAATATTCTCCTTTGCGTAAACCGCCATCCATTGGAATCTTGCGGTCTCGCTCACGCTCTTAGGGTCCTCACTCCAACCTGTCTCTTTAAGGGCTTTGTTCAACCCCTCCAGCGATGCCCATCCACCCGTTTGTGTTGGTGCCTGTGGCGTCTCACTCGTGTTTGTAAGCTTGAAATACTTAATATTATTCGCGTCGTCCTCAGGGTAACTCCGCACCCCAGTATCTACATACTTTTTAAGTTCATTGCTCCACTGGCCCCAATTGCCATTAGCCAGTATCATTGCGGGCATACCGTCCACACGGTCCAGAATTGCGACATTAACTCTTTGCTTTGCCATTGCTCTCTACTTATTTAAGATTATTATACTCCTCTTCTAAAACCTGCGGGTCGAACTCCGTAAAGACATTCGCCACCCACATCACATCATCAGAAGTGAGCGTCACCACATCTCTACTTGCATTCGCTTCGCTCCACTCCTCATCGGTTACCCCCTTATCGTCATAGCCGAGCGGGCTTTTGCGTCCCCACGCGTATAGCCTCCTTTGGCTCTTAGCCATCACCACCGACACATCTTCGCGATTTCGGAGATACCGCACCGTTAGCGACACCGCACGGAGTTTCGGATTTTTCGCTTTCTCATCTACATACATCGGTGCCCCCTCATTTAGATTAATGATTTGCACCTCCCAAATCGCTGGTATCTTATCCTCCACCTCCTTAATCGCTTCACCGACATTTGCCTTGCTTCCGTCGGGGCGCTTAAATGTAATCTTGTCGCTATAGATATCGCCAGTCTCTAGGTCGATGAGCATATTACCGCTCCGTGAGCGTATGTACCTAGTTGCAATATGCGAGGGGCTTATCTCCGTAAAGCCATACAACGGCGTAAAGTCACGGCTCCCCTCCCCACCATTCAGCAACCCCACAAGCAAGCGGTCGGGGGTGATCTGTAGTGGCTTTGTGCTAACGACATACCTCGGAGTTGGCTTTAGCTCCACATAAATATGCGCCTGCTGTTCGTCTGGCTTTAGGGTGTAAGTGAGTGCCGGTATCGTGGTCTCCACCGTCTTTGGCTCTGGCTCTAGGGTCGTGCCTGCCACTCTCTGACGTATCGTTTGCTTTGGTATCGTCACGGCACCGCCCTTACCCTCTGTCCAACTAAAGCCACCACCCACAAACTCAAACTGCAAGGCAGGTGAGCCAATCACCGCATACATCGTCTGCAACGTCTCGGGCTTAAGTGCCTTACTAAACCCCTCCACCTTTAGCTTCTCCACCATCTCCCGCACCGCTTCAGTGTCTTTGTAGGTGCGGTCTTGGAGCTTCACCAGCCCCGCCCGCAGCTCCTCACGCTGTCGCACCTCTGCATTTTCAAGGGTAGCGATCTGAGTAGCTAGCGAGCCCACCATATAGGGGGCATTGGAAAAGGTGATGCGAGGGGTGTATGGGCTGTTCAGTGACGTCCGTACCGAGCTAATCCGCACCTCACTAGAGGCGCCCTCCAGTCTCACAATCGTGCCGACCACCAGCTTATGAGCCACCGTACCCCAATTCTTCTTCGCCCAAAGCCCATCCAGCTCCGCACGATACTGCAGGCGTGGCTCCAAACGCTCCGCCATGTACTCCGCACCTCTCAGTAGCATCTCACCCTCGGCACTTGTGATGTACTCATCAGGGAGCGAGCAGCCAAAGATAGCATACTTATCCCCCACAGCAGGGTAGAAGGTGGTAGGCTCAGGCATCAACACACCGTCAATCTCCTTACGCACCAGCTTGAACCGCTTCTCACTGTGTACATAGCCGACTAGCTTATCCTCCTTCGTGGCGAGGTCAAATGTGCGCCCCGCCAGGCGACCGCTTTGGAACTCCAGTCGCATTGTGTCCCCTCCCACTCGGTGCTGACCATAGTCAATTGTATTGCTACTGTCTAGGACGTCCCACTCTTCGCCCACCTGCTCCACCTTGCTCACCGTGCCGACCCGCTTAGGATAGACCGAGGTAGCGTCAAAGGCACGCTCCGAAGTGTTGAGCCGTGTGTCCCCTTCAAGCGAGATGTACCGCCCTTCAGCGTCCGCAGTAAAGGAGTGACCGCCCACCGACACCTTGCCATTCTTAAGGAGATGCAGTTGGTGCCCGCCATACTTCGCAGGGTCAATGTTGCGGTCACCACCCACCACATAGAGCCGACCGATTGCCGTCTCCTTGGGGTCTGGCTCCACCGTGATATCCTTTTTCAGTCCATTGCGATAGGCAAGCAAGAGCGGATCCGACTTGTACCGCTCCACCCTGCCGAAGGAGATAGCCCCGTCCGTCAACTGCACCTCCGTTTCAAACTTAGAGGCCACCATACGGCACGCCTCCAGGAGCGAGGTGTTATTGAATGCAATCACCCGAGTGGCGTCGCCAGTGGTGCAGGCACCCACCTTCCAGCTAGGGAGGCAGTCCGATATAAGCTCTGCATACTGGTCCGTCCGACCCGTAAAGACGAACTTCGTCCGCCCCAGCTTGTCCTTTACTAGCACCCGATCCAGCTCCAAGTGACGACCCTCGAGGTTAAGCGTATAGCGGTACTCCCGTGTGCTTACCTTCACTACCTTAGGGGTAGAGAAGAGCGAATACCGCTCCCCTCGCCACGTCACGTAGCAGAGTTCAGGTACCAATACCTCCTCCGCCAATACAAAGTCAAGAGAGATGCGGTTGAACCGCTCCAACGTCTCCTCACAAAAAGAGCTATCCAGGGCGACCACCTCTCGCCACAGCTTACCATTAGGGTTATATATCTTCATAACGTCAAAAAGTTTAAGTCCACCTCCCAATAAAATGTATCACCATACAGCTCAAGGGCAGAGGTACCGCCCGATTGATACTCCATCTCCACACCGTCCACCAGCGTCTTAGGGGCAAAAAGCACCGATACCAGTCGGTCGTACGCTCCCCATAGCTCCGCCCCCTTTGCCTTGATTAAGAGCTTTAGAGAGCGAGAGCTCCGCCCCTGCACTACCGCCCCAGTCGTTACATAGAGACCGCCCACCATACCCGTTACTTCTTCCGAGGCTCCCGGCTTAATTACCACCGTGCCACCTGCGAGCTGCGACCCCTCAAGGAGTGCTTCCGATAGCGTCGTTGGCGTCTTAGATAGCACCACCTTAGGGGTGTCCAGCACGCCCGAGAGGCGCACCTCCGTAAGAGCTTCGCTGAACTCCTCCCGAGTGGCATTGGTGACGCGAAGGGGGACCACCCTGCCGAGGAACTGCACCTCTGCCACCTCTTTACTGAGTAGCGAAGCCCACAGCCCTGTCACCTGCGTAGGGTCTAGCCCAATGATCACCTCTACCTCCTTACTACTGGGATAGAGTGGCTCAGTGGTATCCACCTCTGTAGGGGCGTCGCCCCATTCATTCACGAGCCGTTTCTTGGGCTTCGGAGGGGTGAAAAGCGAAGCAAGCGACCCCTGCTTCACCTCTACGTCTATTCCGTTGATTGTCATCTTGATTGCCATACCTCCCTTACTTCATCGTTAACCCGTTCGTCACCACGTCCTTAATGTTGGTATCAATGCTACGTGTGTGGCTCTCCACCTGCTCAGTGAGTGAACGGATCGCCCGCACCTCTTGCCACCCTTTCGCCTGCAGACTTAGGAGCGTGGCGGAGTAGGTGTCAAAGTTTTTGGAGAGCTTATCCACCATCTGTACCTGCAGATTGAGGAGGGCGTTATTCTCATCTACACTCTCCTGCGACGCTTGGGCAATGCCCTTCGCCTCTGCGTGTCGGCTATCCTCAGTGGAGAGAGCGTCACTGCCAATTGCCTTCGCCATTGCCTCATACTTCTTCCGTACCGCCTCCGTGGTGCTGTAGTAGCTTTGGCGAAGGGCTTCTATCTCCGCCTCCGTGTAGGTGCCGTCCTCGCCTGCCTTGGCGAAGTCATCATACCACTTCTGCATCTCCTTCACGAGATACTTATTCTTGATAATCCGCTTAATCGCATTCTGCATCGTCTTTTCAAACGTCTCCGCAGGCGACTTCATCGCATCATCTAGGTTGCTAATCCACTCGAGTGCGTCACTCGTTACCGCATCTAGCGAGGTGCCCGTAATGGCATCCTTTCGCTCCTTCTCCGCATCTGCTATCTGCTTCTGCATCTCTAGGATATTAGAGTAGTAGTCCTGCATCTCCTTACCGAGGGCTCCCCATAGCTTGGGCGACTGCTTGAGCTTCTCTATCTCCTCAATAGATAGCTTCTTGAGGTTCTCAAAGGCGTTGAAACTTCCACTGAAGAAGAAGCCTTTATGCTCTCCTTGGAATATATCCCGGCCGAGCGTCTTCTTCAGCAACTCCGCCTCTTCTTTCAGTCTAGCCACCACGTAGAAGCCGTGCGAAGACTTGGCACCGATGCCGAGGAAGCCGTCCTTTGCACCACTTGACATCCACTTACTCATCATCTCGTAGGTCTCCTTCTGCCCCTGCTTGAGGAGGGAGAGCGTCTTTTTGTACGCCTCACCCACCTTGTCGGGGGAGAGGGACCGCATTAGCTCTAGGTTAGCACGAGCCAACTCACGGGTGGAGTTGATGAGCGACTGGTACGCCTGCTTCTGCTCCTCACTTAGCTCCGTATTCTTTGAGAACCACTTGGCTACCCTCTGCATAATAGAGATAGCAGAGCTGATGATAGAGAGGATAACTGTGCCCGCCTCCAGTGTTTTAAGTGCCTTCTGCGTCCCAGTGGTTGCCGTCTTCACTCCCTTCACAGAGGTATTAGCAAAGGTCATAATGCCGTCAATCATACCGATTACAGAGGTGGAGAGCCCGCCTGCCTCTTGTATGATGCTCCCGAGCGTACCACCCACCGACTGCCCGAGTTTGTCAAATCCACCTGTTAGGTCAGTGAGCGTCTTATGGAGGTCTTGCCACTCCTTAAAGCTACGACTGGTGCCACCCTTGCTTGCCTCCCTCTTCGCTTTCTTAACCGCCTCTATCAGCTTCACCACCTCCGCACGCTTTACGGCTAGCTCCTCAGGGCTAATATCGGTGCCAGTCTCTAGCACCTCAAGGGCGGCCTGAGCCTCTGCGAGCTTCTGAATAAGGGCGTCCAGCGACATATCTGCCACCTTATCTAGCCACTCTTGGAACTCATCGCTACGCATTGCAAACTGAAGGTCGATCGCCTCTAGGGCGGTCTTCTGCTTCTCCTCCACCTCCTTAATATTCCCCTCGTCGCCACGCTCACGAAGTACCGCAATCTCTTTTTCTGCTTCCTCCATTGCCGTCCGTCGCTGTTGCTCATAGGTGGCGTACTTCTCCAGTAGGCTCTTGTAGTACTTATCCTTATCCTGTGCATACTTCTCCCCTGCCTGCGCCTCTAGGTCGTAAAATAGGGCGTTTGCCTGCTCTTGCGTCGCCTTGTGCTTGATGATGTACTCCTGCTTGCTCTTATTGACGTTGTCGAGTGCTATTTGGTACTGAGCTTCTATCAGCTCCATACCCGATAGGCCCGAGATAGCCGACTGCCGAAGGCTGTCCGCCCCGCTCTCTACCTGCTTGTGTACGCTCTCCTCAAAAGACTTGCGTAGGCGTGCTGCCTCCTCCGTTAGCTTCTTCGCCTTGGAGTCGCCAGTAGTGGAGGTGCCGAGGAGTCCATTCAGTGCCGACTTAGCGGAGTTGAGTTCCTTTGTTTTCTCCTCGATGAGTGTCGCAAAGGTCTGCCCCTCCTCTAGTTTCCAATCACCCTTGCGGAGCTTGCGGAGGTCTTCCTCTAGCCCCTTTACCCTGGCTCTAGCACTATCCACCTCTCCACTGAAGGTAGCTTTCTTCACCTCTTTATCAAAGCCGGTCAACGTCTCCTTGGCTGTCTTGATACTGCGGTCTAGCTTCTGCATCTTATCCACGTCCATGAAGTCAGTGTAGCCCTTGAGGTTTGTTTCTGCTACCAGCTTCTCCCGCTCCTGGAGTAGTCTGTTCACCTCCTTCTCTTGCAGTGCTCGCTTATCGGCGGTGGTCATTCGGGCGGTGGCTAGCTTCCGCTCCTCCTTGGCAATATCCGCTTCGGCTACCTTGATATCTGCTTCTAGCTTGCTCAGTCGCATTGCACTACCTTGGTCAACCACCACGATATTTTTCTTCTGCTCCCTCAGTTCATCTAGGTGAGCCTTCTTCTTGGAGAGCAGTAGGTCTTCATTGGCCTTCGTGAGCTCCTTGGTGAGCTGAGTAGCGGTCATCAGCTTAATCTCCTCATCGCTCATATTCTTGAATATCTCGGGGAAGAGGTCGTTGAGCTGAGTGCGTGCGTCGTAAAGCTCCATAAGGGTGGAGGACTCGCTCTTCATCGTCTGCACCGCTGCCATCGCCTTCTCCTTAGCCTCTTCGGCGTCGGCCTTTGCCTGTGCGTTAGCTTCATTCAGACGCCCCTGAGCTTTCTCCACCTCGGTGGTGCGATCCCGAAGTATAGCGTAGGCAGCGACCAAACCTATCACCGCTCCAACGAGTGCTACAATCGGGTTGCTCAATAGGGAGGTGTTGAAAGCGGCCTGCACAGCCGTTGCTTTTCTCGTGGCGGTGATGAACCCAATAATTCCTTTTGCGTGCATTCCGATCACTACAGAGTAGAGAGCCACTGCCGCCTTGGCCGCCCCAAATGTGATGATAAGGGTGCCGAGCGCCTTGCCCACCTCCTTATAGTGCTCTACAAGGAAGGAGACGCCCTCTAGTCCCTTATTGAGCATACCCTCACTGGAACGCCCAATCTCATTGTACATTATCTGAATGGCGTCCTCGATATTGGAAATCTGACCCGTGAGCGACTTACTTTGCTCCTCCATAAGGTTATTAAAGCGGTTGGTACGCATACTCTGCATCGCCTGCTCAAACTCCTTGGCACCCACCTTGCCAGCGGAGACCAGCTCAGAGACCTTGTCCTTGGTGACGCCAAACTGCTTCGCCAGCTCTTCCGCCAAAGGAATACCACGCCCCATAAACTGGATCATATCACGGGTGTAGACGCGCCCTTGCGTCATCGTAGTACCGTAGAGGTAAACGAGGTCACCAAGTGGGAGGGAGAGCCCCGAGGCGATATCCCCCAGCATCAGGAGCTTATCATTGATATCCTCCGCTGCCACCCCGTAGGCGAGGAGTTGCTTCGCCCCTTGCGTCACCCCTTGGAGGTCAAAAGGGGTCTTTGCAGCGGTGTCGGCCAGTTGTGTGATGAGTCCCTGAGCCTTGTCGGCACTCTTTAGCATCGTACCAAAGGCTATCTCCAGCTGTTGGAACTCACCACGCACGTTCACTAGCTTATTCACAAACCCAGCGACTGCCCCACCAGTGAGGAGCCTTGTCAGCTTCCTGTAGAGTTGGTCAAAGCTCACGGAGATAGTATCATTTGCTCTTGCACCTTCCTTTACGCCCTCTGTCAGCTCCTCCATCTTCCTCTTCAGTTCATCTACCGCCTCACTGCTCTTCTGAGTGTTAATCTCTGGGAGCTTAAAAGCGGTTGGCGGGAATTGGAAGCCCCCAAATGGGTTGCGGGGAAGCTCAATATCTGCCTTTATCTTCAGATGCTGCTGTATCATCTGCTCGGTGCGGGCCGTCATCTCCGTGAGGCTTTGGAGCTTCCGTAGGAACTCCCTATCGTCTAGGTCAATACTGTATGATTTGTGTGCCATCTCTCTCTCTATCTCTACTATTGCTGTGCTTGTATCATTCGGGCAAAGTCGCCAATACTACTTGCCTCTCGGGTCTCAGTTGGTGCAGGGGTGTCGCTCTTGCTCTCAAAGGAGGGGATCACGCGGGCGTACATCACCAGATCCTCCATGGTCATCTCATCGAGGATATAATTCGGTGTGAGGTGGTAGTAGCTAGCGACACTCGCTATCACTCCCCAGAAGGAGTCTCCACTTCCCTCGTCGGGGCTAGTCGGCTTTGCCGGTGGCTTAGGAAAGTGGTAAAGACGAAAAAACCCTCTACCTCCCCCTCTGCGGTCAGCACCTCCAGCACGAAGTTGGCTATCTCCGTAGGGGTGCACTTCTTGGCGAGTGCCTTCCGAAGTGAGGGGCTACCCTCTCCATCGGTGAGGAGGAGAACCGCCGCCTCTGTAAGGGCGTCGGCCTGCTGTAGGGTCTGTATCATCTCCAAGATGCTCACCCCCTCCTCCGTGTGGGGCGTGAGCTTCGTGAAGATGGCTTCTACCTGTAGCGACGTGCGGACAGAGGGGCGAGGCACCTCCAGCTCCACCCCTCCGAGCTTTGCCTTGATAGGGGCTCGGGCGATACTCTCTACCACTCGTACAATCTCCGACTCTGCTCTCTTAAATAGCTTCATAATAATCTGCGTAGTTTAATCACTCCTATAATGATTGCCACTAAGGTGGCACCAATCACCACGCCCCAAAGGGTCGCATTGATGCGCGCGGGTAGGGTGGTGGCGGTTGGTGGTGGTGGCGGTGTAGTCACCTCTCTAATCGTGTCTCTTTGCACAATGTAAAGGGTATCTTGCAACCGCTCCACCACCTGCACTAGCTCTCCTCGCTCCGATACCTCTTCACGCTCTAGGGCTCCAGTAGGTAGAAACCAGCGAGCGGTGTGGCGTTGGTAGGGTAAGCGAATGCTATCCCGCTCCAACTTCACCCCCTGCTGTATGGTGGCGGTGTGGCTCTGCACCACCTCTTTTGCGGGTCGGCACCCTGCACAAAGGAAAGCAAGCAAAACGGCGGCGACGGCACAGACGGCCAAAGCCACAATGGCATACAGGGTGGCTATCTGTCCGTCCGTTGGTTTTCTCCTCTTCATAACCCTGCGAGGTCCAGCCCCTTATTAATGGCGGTTGGGTCGCCAGGCACGCCACACTCCACTAGCCACATCGCTTCAATGAGGCGGTAAACGAGGTCACGATTAGCGAGGTCTAGGGGTGCATTCCTCTGTATCTTGGCTCTCGCGCTCACCCGCTCTATGTACCGTTCTGTATTGTTTTCGTTGGTGGGTGCGTACCTGTGGATAATCTCGGTAAGGGTATGCAAGTGATACCTCCTTTGGTAGTTCCGCAAAATCACAATGGCGGCACGCACACCCCATTCAGGGGCTGTGAATTGGCAAAAGGTGGGGTCGCTCTGCGTGGGCGCTAACCCTCTCCAGCGGTCGTTGGTACGTCGTATGTTGAGGGGGTTGTTATTCCTCAGTCCCCTTGGTAGGCTCTTCTTCATCTCTTATCTGCTTAATCTCGTTATCATCGACCTCTATCCCTAGCTCGCGAAGGAGTTTGCCGATAAACTTCACCGCTAGCACGTAGTAGAGGAGCTTCAGTCCCCGTGTGTTGGGGGCAATCTGCAGACAGTTCTGCAGTATCTTCACTGTGTAGCCCCAAACCGCTATCCACGAAACCACCTTGATGGCGAAGAGCGACTTATCGACTTCCCCAAAGAGGTAAAAGGCAAGGTGCAGGAGCACCACCAGCCCCATATACATCATTAGCTGAATCGCTGCCCGCCCAAACTTGGATAGGCTAAACCGCTCCCGCTTGGTGATATAATTGCTCTGATACCCTACAAATGCATTCACCACGGCAAAGAGTACCAACAGCATAAGGGCATTAGCCGTAGGAGCAAGAGCCGCCATAATAACCGCCCAAATAGCAACTATACCCGCTCTTATCTGATCTATTACGTTCCACATATACTCTGTAGATAAAAACGGGGCGGGAGGGATTTACTCCTTACCCGCCCCCTTGGTTAGTTCGTTTCGCTTTCTAATCACACATTGGTGGTACTTGCGTCGCTGACGGTGAATAGAGAGCCGTCATCCTCCGCAATCGCATTGTAGGTCACCTTCGTGCCGTATCCGCCGTCCTCAGTGAAGACGGGAGCTACTGACACGGTGCCCTTCTTGAAGTTGATAACCTCTCCAATCTTATCCTTTGGGGATATCACAAGGGTGGTCTCTCCCTCTAGCACCGACTTGAATGCGCCTGCCTCAATACCCTTTATTTCGTAGCTAACACGAATGGAGCCCTGCATCTGTCGCTTATCTACAACACGTCCGCTGATGGCCTTCCACTCTTTAGTGTTGCCCTCTTGGTACTCAAGGCTGTAGCTACCCTCTTTTACAACTCCAGTGGGACCCTTGCCGAGCTTAAACTCTAGCTCTCCCCACGCTGTTCCTTTTACTGTTGCCATAATATTTGCTATCTATCAATTAATGCGTTATACTTATACTTGATACGGAGCGTCACTCGTGTGGCCCCGTTATCCTCTTCCGTCTGCACGGTGCGTTCTGTCCTTAGGTCGTACCCGCTTATTCTCATCTCTTTTAGCATATTGAGGAGTGTCCTTGACACTGCTGTGGAGCGAGCTACATTCTTAACGGAGTAATGGTCTCCCTTCCTCTCGTTAGGCACATAAACATTGACCACAACCACCCCCGTCTGTACTTGACCGTCTAACCCAGAGAGAAAGGATACAACTGCATCCTCTTTGTCACCCCTGCTTGTCGGTCTTACGTCACGGCGGTAGGTGTATCCCTTGATTTTGCCTGCTAGATACTCCTTCACGGCCGTGTAGATGTCGCTTTCGACCTCTTCACTCGTCTTGAAATCCCCTCTTATCATTTGGCTTACCTTTGCCATTCTGCCATCAGTTTGTCAATGATTAACTCTCCTGCGGTGTTCACGTCGTACCCTTTAGCTTCTACGAAGGTGGCGTAATGCTCTCCTGCTACGAAGATGAGGCTAGTGCCTTTGCTTGGCATCATCTCTTCGATCAGCTTCTTGCCCCTCTTCCTACCTTCCTCGCCGTTAAGCACCACGTTAAAACCTCCCTCGTGCTGTATCTCGCCATCTCTAACCACTGCATATCCGATTGAACTAATGAGACACCCGGTTTGGTCATGGAACGTCCTTGAGTTGACTGCCATTTCGTAAGCCTCCTCGCCTACTAGAATGAGCCACTCTAGCTGGTCCTGCCTCACCTCTTCCTTGAAGCTCTGTGCAAACTCACTAAACTCCATACGGCTCTCCTAACTCTATCTCGTAATGATCTAGCAGATAGGCCTTCGCCACGCTCTGCACGCTGTACCCACCTAGCGACTTACCTCCGTCCGTGAATAGCTCTGCTTGTGTACTCTCTTCTATCCACACTGGAGCATCTGCAATCGGTAGGTGCACGCGGTAGAGCGACTGGCGAAAGTGACCATCTGAGTACCTTCCCCGCACGTCATCACGCACCGCCTGCTTTTGGCACGTGATGGGCTCCGACCACTCAAGAGAGGAGGTTGGCACCCCATATTCGTCGGGGGTGTCATCTCCAACCTTGTGGGAGAGCTTTATTTGTGCGTTAGGTACTAACATTGTATGAGTGATTAGTAAATGGTAACCTTTGGTCTGTCCGCACCATCTAGGAGGTTTTCAATACCAAGCTCACGGCACTTCGTGCGGTAGTAAAGGCGGAGGGCGTCTTGCCCTGCTCTGGAGATGGATACCCCCAACTCGCTGATGCTAGTCGGTTGCAAAAGCACCTCTGGAATGCGCTTTACAAATGCACGCTCTGCGGTGGCGAGTGTCTCACTCGTGAGGGGAGCGTCTGGGTCTAGCTTGCTCGCTATAACCACTGTCTCCACCTCGTGAGTGGGAACCATACCGCCTAGGCTGCGATACTTGCTCTCTATGAACTCCTTGACGGTCATACCTTACTAGATTGCTTTTGTGAGGTCGATATTTACGATGGCGCGAGCCTGTGTAATCTCTGGCACCCACTTGCACTCGTACTCCATAAAGCGGCCCTTATTGGTACGCTCCGTTGCGACTAGGACGCCACCCTCCGACTCTGTGTAGACCTTGCCAGGGACACGGTCGCCAGACTCGTAGGTACGCTTCCACCGCATATATCCGAGGTTGCCCTCAGGGACAAAGGCGATCTTACCTTCCTCAAGCATTGGAATATCCTCATCGGTGAGCGTCCGCACAAACTGCGAAACCACACGCACCTTTGGAAGTCCGAAGCTCTCAAAGAGAGCGGATAGCATGTCAATAGTAAGGAGCCCAGTTACGGTTGCTTCATTGGTGCCTAGCTTCTGCTTGAAGAGTGCTTTGAACTCATCGGAGAGCATGAAGTACTTGGCGAAGGTCTCGTTACTCATCAACACCTCGCGGTAACGGTAACGGCGATACTTGGTGGCTAGTTTCTGTAGGAGAGTGAAGAGCTTGCCCTTATCGGTGGTCTTCGCCTCCTCCTTGTTGGTTGGTATCTCAAGGTCTAGCACCTGCACACCTTGTGGGTTGTCCTTGAGTGTGATACTCGCTGTGCCGTTAAGCATAAGGTCGGAAATGACCTTGTCCATACGCTTCTCAGGAGCCAATACTAGCTCATTGAAGTCGTCTACTAGGAAGTCGGTAACCTCGCGCACGCTCTCAGCGTCCATACCGCTTCGGTTGAGGCGGTCGATAAGTGTCTGCATCTGCTCTAGGCGAGCGTTGTCCATCTGGAAGCGGTCGCCGAGGTTAGCTACTCGAAGAGTGCCCTCCACTAGCCCTTGGCGGTTGCGGATCGGCTTCTCTGCGTAGGCGTCGATGACGCTACCCATGCGAACTGCGGACTTGGCTCCGTAAGCGGTGGCGAAGATGTCGCTATTGGTCTCACGGAAGGAGAGGTAGTGTCTCCAGAATGGCTGGTCGTTCTGCACCGCTTTTACGCGGTCTATAACGGCTCCTATGATTTGTGGGGAGCCTAGGATATCGTTTATTGTATAGTTCATATCGTTACGCTATTTTGTGGTTAAACTGAGGCTGGGTTCTTTAGAAAAAGGAACCTCCCATTCGCTTGCAATGCCTTTACGACTGCGTCACTGAGTGGAATAATCTCTGCCCGCACCTCGTCGGCTGCGTTCACCGCTGTAATGGTGGCTCCACTCTCTACCTTTACGCCTGCGTAAAGTAGTCGGTTGGTCTTTGATTCGTCTGCTCCCTTTGCGACCTTGGCGGTACGCTTCTCAAAGTCTACCACTAGTGGGGTGCCCTTGTCTACGGTGCTCCCGTCTGTGAGACCAGTGGTGTCTAGGTTGTAACCTCCGCTATCAACGCGGACGGTGTCCTCCCTCCAAATCTCCTTGGCACCTTGTGCGGTGTCTTTGTTGTACGTGATTTTCATCATACTTGTCTTACTGTTTGTTGGTGATTTCGTCTGTTCCTTGCTTAATTAGCTTTGCTAGGGGGTCATCGCTTTTCTGAGTGTCGGGGTCGCCCTTATCGGGTGGGTTGACACCGTCAAACCGCTTGCTTGCTAGCTCCTTTTCCATCGCTTGCCACCCTGTCTGAACCTCTGTAGCGTAGGTAGCTACGTCGAAGTCCTCTGGGAAGGTGCGTCCGCTGATGATTGGTTTGTAATAAGCTTCGGGAACCTTAATTTCTTTGAGGGCGGTGGTTAATTGCTCCAGCTTGGACTTCTGCGTATTGGCTTCGGTTAGCTCTGTGACCTGCTTGGTGAGTGCGGCAATGAGTGTCCGCATCTCGCTTAGCTCGCTAGGGGGCTCGGTGGCTCCCGTGGTGCTAGTCTCTCCTGGCTTTGGTGCTGGCTCCTTTGGCGGTTGCTTTGCTTCGTCGGCGAGTGCCTTTGCTCGCTTCTCTGCGCTTGAGCGTGCGTTTCGCTCTTTATCGAGCGACCCTTGCACCGTCCGTAGGAGCCCTTCGCAGTCTGCCACAGCTGTATCAATCTCTGCCTCCTCCTTGACGTTGTGAGAGAGGATCTCTGCCACCCCGTCCATTACGTCATCGCCTAACCCAGTATCGGTGTACTTCTGTTTTAGTGCGACCTTGATCTTTTCTTTTAGCATTTCCTTTGTCGTGCTTTTGTGATAATTGATTTACCTAACACAAAAGTAACGGACAATGTAGTATCAATGGGAGCAGGTTGGGCTTTGCAACCTAAACTAAACCCCTTACTTTTGATTGGAGTGGCACGGACACGAAAAAGCACCACGAAATCTCTTCGCAGTGCTTCATGAACAACTTATTACCTAAACTATGAAAGAAAGTGTATTAAAGACGTGTATGTATCTTTACTCTATGCTGTAGGGGACTAGCTGTGGGGATATGTGCATGCCCTCGGCCTCCTTTACCTCGGGGTGGAGGGTGGCTAGTGCGTGGAGGAGGAAGTTAAGGCGTCGCTGTAGGTACTCGCCTACCTGCTCCTCGTGGCTCTCTACGGCTAGGCGTATGCCGGCAAAGACGTACTTGAAGGCTTCGCCACTGGTGGCGCCTGTGCTGGACATCTCCTTGGGGGAGAGGCGTGGGGTGTTCATGATCTGGTAGGCGGTCTCCTCGAGCTTCTCTACCTCGGTGGTGACCATCTGGGGGCTTTGGTTCCATGTGAGCATCTTGACATCTCCTCCATTCTGTAGCTTGATGGTCTTATTTCGCCCTGTGGGGTTGGTGTTGACTACCTCTATATCGCCTGAGATGATTTGCTTGGGGGCGTAGTGGTAGTCGTTGCAGTCGGCGGAGTTGCTCCAGACTTTCTCGATGCGATCGCGTATGGTGCTAATCTTGTGGCAGAGTGGCTCGGGGCGATCCATATAGATAATGGGTAGCTTGCTGAAGCCGTGGGGGAAGCTCTTATCCTCTGCTGGTACCCACTCACCCCGCTCTAGGCGGAAGCCCTGCACGTCGGTAGGGGTGATGTAGCTAGCCCACTCGACCTCTCTACCCTGAGGGTCGCGGGTGGAGTAGAAGCGGTAGAAGCCGATGAGTTTGCCGGTACCGTCTTTCTCTGGTACGAGCTTATCGCCTCTGAAGGGGCTCCAAAGCTCTACCCTTAGCTCCTTGGCATCTCTGTCTACCCACCAGTACTCGGCTACCATGCACTCGGAGAGCCAGGAGGTGACTACTCGGCGGTTGTGGTACTTTAGTTTGGTATCGTGGCCTACCTCGGTGAGGAGCTGTAGCATCTGCCTCTCTGCAGGCGTGGTGGGGGTGCAGTCGAGGAGTGGCTCACGGCCAACGGTGAAGGTGGTGTGCTTCTGCACGATGTCTTGCTCCATGGGGTAGGCGATGCGATTGACCTCCATATCCTTGAGGATGGCGGGGATGAGCTTGCCATCCTCCCAGCGCTCGTCTCGCACCATCACCTTATCGCGGGGGCGGATGCTCTCGTCAAAGACGTCGTGCTTCTGCCACTCCCACTGACGGCGGTACTCTTCGTATTTCCTTGCGTTGTAGCTGCTGTATGCTTTCTTGATGTCCATTGGTCTCTAATTTTATGTGATTATATGCCGGTCCAGCACTGTCGCTCTACCTTCCTCTGCCCGAAGAGCTGCCCCCAGACGTAGTAGCGGGTAGCGTCTATGGCGTGGTCATCTTTGCCAACGGGCTTATTGGTTGGCTCGCCAAAGGGGTCTAGCTCCCAGCTGTAGTTCTCTAGCTCGTAGCGGAGGTTCTTACTGCGACGGGTAACCTTGATGTTGAGGTCTTGCATCTTCTGTATCCCTGCGAGGATACTGCCGGCTCCTTTCTTCACGGGGAAGATGTTGATACCTTTGCCTTTGGCTCGGCTCCCTTTGTAAATCTCGGCTATCTCTCGGGGCTCTGCACTATCGGCGAAGACGAAGAGGTCGTCGTACTCGGTGGCTTGCTGGAGTGCGTCGATGAGGTCTTGATACCCCATGCCTCGCTTGTAGAATAGCTCGTCGAGGTAGAGGTCGTTGCCGTGGACGCCACAGCGGACGGCGGCGGAGGGGTCGTTAGTGTACCCAAAATCTAGCCCGATGCCCCTCTGGCTTAGGAAGTGTGGTAGCTCGTCGATAACCTCGTAGTGTGGGAAGATGAGGCCTTTCTTTTGGTTGCTCCACTGCCCTGCTACGACGTGTGCGAACTTCTCGGGGTTGGTTTCGCGGAGCTCTTCGACGGTGGAGATGAACTCGGGTGCGAGGTTGCGGAGGTTGTCTTGGTAGGTGGTGTGTATGTGCAGCACCTGGGGGTGGGTGCTTATCTGCACGGGCACGCCTAGGTAGTCTACGATGCGGTGGGTATCCTTGAGATACTTTTGGTAGATGAAGTGGGAGGTGTCGGAGGGGTTCATCACGATGATGACGGTGTTCTTAACCCCTTTCTGACGGAGGGAGAGGACGAGCTTCTCATACTCGTCGGGGCTGACCCACTCCTCCGCCTCATCGACGACGAAGGTGGAGAGTCCTTGGATACTCTTGAGCTTCGCGGTTTGGTTACCGCTGGAGGCTTTGATACCCATGAAGATGATTTCGGACTGTGTGCGGAGGTTCTGTATGCGGTCCTGCTTGATATTGAAGTACTCGGCGGTGCCGTCGCCTTGGATCTTCTCCAGTACCTCGGGGATAATGGACTTATCGGCACTGGTCATGGTGTAGCGACTGAAAAGGATCTTCTGCCCTTGCTCGAAGGTGAGTCGCTCGATGTAGCGGGAGACCTCGTACGATTTCCCACTGCCACGGCCTCCCGTGATAAGCACGATGAACTTATCATCATTGAGGTAGAGGGGCTCGTATACGCTGTGTATGGGTGTGGGCATAGAGCGGGAGGGGCTAGGCGTCGGTATCGCCTTCATCTCCCGTTTGCTGTGGTGCCTCGGTATTGAGGGATAGCCACTTTTGGATAGGGATGCTGCCCTCCTTGAGGTTGATATTGACCTCTTGGGGGTTGTCGCCGAACCCTCGGTGCATGCCATAAACCTTCATGAGGCGGAACAAGGCTTGCTCGCTGGGTTGCACTATCCACCCTCTGAACTGCTTGGTCTCTGGGTCAATATCTGGGATACCTAGTGCGAGGAGCTCTGTGGTGGTCTCTAGCTTGTCCATCATGATTTCTCGAGGTGTGTTGAGAGCCTCGCGAAACCCTTTCTCTTCGTTGCGCCACTTGTAGATGGTGTCGGGAGAGACGCTGAAGACCTCGGCAATCATGCCGATGCGTCCTTTGGTGTCGCGTGCTACTTTTTCGAAATCCTCTAGCGTAGGGGGTATGATCCGGGCTCTGGAGTGGCGTCCCTTTTGCTTGCTCTCCTCGGATATTCTCTCTAGCTTCTCTTGGTCTATGGTGGCTCTCCTCTTCTCTTGCATGGTGCTACTGGTGTTAATCTACTCGCTCCACTTGGTCGCTGAATACCTCGCCCTTGATGATGTTGAGGTAGGGGTCGTAACCGAAGCGGTTGCAGAAGTCGCTTTTGGCTTTGAAGGTGTCAAAGGAAAGCATGACGTAGGCGTTCATGTCCTTGGCTTTCTCCTCGGCCTCTGCCCTCACCTGCTGCTTAACTGCCTTCATGTGGGCAATTCGCTCGGCTTCGCTTTTCTGCTCCTCTCTTCGCTCGGCTTTCTCTGCCTCTCGCGCCTCTTGCACGGGGACGAGCATATCGGAGAGGGCGTCGGCAGTGGTGGCTTCGATGTCGGTCTGAAGGAGGTAGTCGCACCCAATGAGGTTGAGGTCTATCTCGGTGAAGCCGACGTCTTGGTAGTCGATGCTTGGAATGAGCTCGCGGAGGGCATCGTAGTCCCAATCTCCCCCGACGTTGGGGTTGTTGAGGGTGATGTTGAGCTCCTTTTCTTTCTTCTCGTCGACGTCGATGAGCTCTACTCGGAGGGAGTAGTCGTTTTCGTGTGTCTCGGGGTTGTACTTCTGGAGCTCATCGAGGACGGATACCTTTTGGTGTCCGCCCACGATGGTGTAGCCTGTCCGCTTATTCACGACGATACCTCCGACCACGCCGTAGAGGCGGATGGACTTCTTGAGGGCTTTCCTCCCCTCTTGTGTGATGGTGCGGGGGTTGTAGCCTGCCGGCTTGATTTGTGACCGCTGTAGCTCTACGGAGCTACTGGTAAAGTACTTATTCTTGTCGCTCATGGTCGTATTCAAATAGGATCCGCTCACTCATCGGGAATGCTTGTAGGACCTTTTGGAGATCTTGGGGTGCGTTGTCGCGCATCCAGAGGAAGCACTCGAGGTTGAACCCTATGCCACCGCTTGCGTTGTGCGAGTAGCGTATGGGCTGAGGGAGCTTCTTTTGTCGCATGTAGGCTAGTATATCCCGCTGTGTCCAGTCGGCAAGTGGATAGACTAGCCCTTGATTTTCATAGCCATTAGATTGATAGCCGTTGAGCATGAGGCGACGGTTCATGCCATCGGCCTTCTTCATGCCTAGGAATGCGTAGTGCAGACCCGTGCGTACCTGCATCACCTCTACCACGTCGCGTAACTTCATGAGCTTCACTTTTGGGTTGGGGACGCAGTAGGTACCCGAACGGAGTATGTAGGTGAGGTTCCAGTGTGGCACTTGCACCATCTCTATTCGTGGGTATCTCGCTTGGCACCATTTGATATATCTCTCTATGTGGTCCAGCCCCTCTACAAAGTACATGAAGACGCAGACGATACGCTTAAACTTTGGGTAGATGAGGTCGAGCAGTACGAGGCTATCTTTGCCCATGCTATTAAAGAGCATCACCTCATCTGTTTTTGCACAGATGAGGTCGATGCTCCTATTGGCTTGGGCGATCTTTCCCATGGCTTAGCCTGCACTTAGTCCGAAGGCGATACGCAAGTCGCGATACCTTTGGTTTCGTGTGATGTACTTGCCGTTTCGGCCTAGCTTACCGCCACTGCTTGTTGATGCAGCCTGCCTGCCACCTCTATAGCCTGAGGTAGCGTTAACTGTTAATTGTCCTCTGTTCTTGACTCGTCTTGAAAATTAAAGGGTTATAAAATACTAGTAATTGCTTCTCTCTATAATCTCGCCAAGGGTGTAGTCTATCTCTGCCTCGAGATACTCTTCGCCCTCGTAATCGAATGTTTTGGGGTTGTTATCTTCATCTACGATGTAGACAATTTGTGCGTCCTTCACCTCTACGATGATGTAGGGGCGTTTGCCTGAGTAGGCACCTGTGAGAAATTTAATGGCGTCGTACTGGATTGGCTCTGCGTCAAAGTCGATATCCTCTGGGATATCATTGCCTTTGTTGCCTGCATATACTTTACCGTTTGCGTCGACATACTGAATGTACCTGTTGGCTGTCTTTGGCCGTATCTCGCGGTATTCGTGCGTCTTTGTACCTGCTACGATTTCATCAAAGTACTGCTGCTTGAGACTGAGTGTTAATACTTTCATACTCTTTTCTTCTGTTTAATAGTTGCGGGGACTGGACTCGAACCAGTGACCTCCACCAAGTCAAAGTGGTAAGCTACCCCTGCTCTACCCCGCTGTCGCTCTACAAATGTAGGTAACAAATAGCGACGCGGGATAGCTCTTTTTGTTTTTGAATATAAACTATGTTACTTAGTTTGGATTTGTACTATCAAATGTAGTCTTTTAGTCACTAAATGGCAAGGTTAATCAGCTTGAAGCATCTAAAATCCTGCTTTTCTGTGTCCCAATAGGTCTGTAGGTGCTCATAGTGCTTACGCTCGCCGCCCTTTACCTCACCGATGAGATCACTTCTTAAGGTGCCAAAGGCTTGCCTCTGCGTGCCGTCGGACTTGGTGAACCAAAACTCTACCACCCCTGCTTGCATCTGTGTTCTCAACTTAAACCACGCCCACGCCCTTTTAAGTGCGTTGCTGAAGGTTGTACCGTACGTTCTGAAAAGGTACCACGCCTTGCTCATAACCTCGCTCAGGCGAATTCTGTTTGTCTTGCTCATACTCTTTTAGTCTCGTTTGTGTGATTAGTAAATACTCTCTATCTATTCTCTAGTCTTTTGATCTGTCGTTTTAGTAGCTGTATTTGGCCTGTTAGTGAAGCAACCTTTTCTTCATCTTTCATGCTCTTGTAAAACTGAAGAGACTCGATAGCTTCATTTAGACAACCTTTTTTGCTTGCTATCAATGATTTGATGTTGTCTTCGTCGTGCCTCTCTATAGCCTCTGTAATGTGGTCGCCCTTTCTTAAAAAGTAGCCGTAGCTCTCTAGCCTGCTGCTCATCACTTTCATCTCGTTTGTTGCTCGTGTTTAAGTGTTAGCCCTTCACTGTATATAAGTAATGTATATATTGTTCTTATCTTTTGACACCACAAAGATAACAATATTATTTACAACTACCAAATAAAAGTATATCTTTTTCTTACTTTGTTTGTTTTAAGTGTTTGTATATGCTTTACATATATATAATATGTGTATCTTTGCGGAGCAACTAAACTTTTACGATATGAATAGAATAAAGGAACTAATCAAAGAGAGAGGGTACACACAGCAGGAGTTGGCGGACAAAATGGAGATGACCCGTGTGGGGCTTAATCAATTAGTGAACGGCAACCCCTCCTACCCCACGCTCGAGCGATTTGCGAGAGTGCTTAATGTGCCCATGTGGGAGCTGTTCGCCACTCGTGATGAGGTGATAGGCGAGGAGCTGACGGCACTGGTCTACCACAAGGGAGCCCACTACAGAGCCACGACGCTGAAGGAGCTTCGGGGGATTGTGGAGGAGCTGGAGCGGGCAACGGCTGAAGCTACTTCGGCTGAAACTTCGGGCAGGAGTGTCGGCAGGTAAGGATGTAGTGGGAGGCGTTATCAACGTGCGGGCAGAGGCACATAGTCATTTCGCCTGTGGCTTGGGAGGGTCGGCGGTGTCCATAGGCGTGCTGGCACTCTCCGCATCGGTGGATAGGCTGCTTCTGCCCTCTTAGTGGGCTTCTTCGTCTGTTCATCTCGCTTTGTCTTTTAATATCTCTAGGGCTGTTTCATCTACTTTCTCTAGGAAGGGGTGGATCAGCTGGTACCGCACGCGTACTTCTCCTGTGAGGTTGCTGGTGTAGCTGTAGTTGATCCGGAGCGCCTGGGAGAGTTCTCGGGTGATGCCTCGCTTCACCCTCTTAGTGGCGAGGAGGCTCTCGGGGCTGTAGAGGCGGAGGACTACGGCGATGCATACTTCCTTCTCCTCAAATGGCTGGAGATCCGTTGTTCGCACTTGGTGGCAAATAGATTTGATTTCTCGGAGGTCGGTGAGCGGTGGAGCTAGGAGCAAGCCGAGCTCTCTATTAAGCTCGCTCTCTAGTCTCTTCAGCTCTTTGTACTTCATGATTAGCTTTTCACACATTATGGGTCTTGGTTTTTACTCCCGTTTGTATTTCTGCTTTTATGGCTTCCATGAGGGCGTTCTGCCCTTGCTCTTTGCTCTGGAGTGCTTTAACTACTCGCTCGTCTAGTGTGCCGGTGGCGACCATGTGGTAGATAGTCACCCGCTCCCGCTGCCCTTGGCGTGCGAGGCGTGCGTTCATCTGCTGGTAGAGCTCCAAGCTCCAAGTGAGGGTGTACCAAATGATGATGTGCCCTCCGCTCTGTAGGTTGAGGCCGTGCCCCATGCTAGCGGGGTGGCCGAGGAGGATGGGCACTTCGCCTCTATTCCATGCGTCGAATACACCCGGCTCATCTATGGTGCGTGCCTTGGGGAAGGTCGTACGTAGTCGCTCTAGCTCGTGGCGGAACTCATAGACGATGATAACGGGGGTGTGTATCTCTTCCATCATCTCTTTGAGCCTCTCTAGTTTGGCGGTGTTGGTCTCTCGGTAGCTCTGTCCGTCTTCTGTGTAGAGGGCTCCGCCGGTCCACTGTCGGAGTTTGCCACTGAGAACGGCTGCGTTGCTGGCGGTGATGAGCTCCTGCCCGTTGTCTGTCTCTAACTCTAGGACTTGTTCTCGTTGGAACTGTCGGTAGGCTGTGAGCTCGCTAGGGTCTAGGGCTACTTGAATGTCGGTGTACCGCACGGGTGGGAGGGTGAGGTAGTCTTCGCTTTTCATACTGACGCAGATGTCTCCAATGGCGGTGTAAATGGCTTGCTCTGCCCCTGGCTGGAGCCCCCACTTGTAGACGATGTGGCCGTTGCTCCAAAGGGGATAGAAGTATTTCTGACGGAAGTGGGTGATGTAACGGCCGAGGCGTGCTCCGCTGTCGAGGAGGTACACTTGGCTCCAAAGGTCTTCAAGGGAGTTGGGGGCGGGGGTGCCTGTGAGCCCTACTACTCTGATGTGGGGGTAGGTGCCGAGGTAGACTTTGAGGGCTTTGAACCGCTTGGTGCTGTGGCTCTTGAAGGCGGAGTATTCGTCGATGACTATCATATCGAAGAAGGGTGTCCGCCCGAGGGTATCTAGTAGCCAAGGGAGGTTGTCGACGTTGATGATGTAGATGTCGGCGGGGGTGAGGAGGGCGGTCTCTCTCTGCTTCTTACTGCCTAGCACCTTACTGAAGCGGAGGGTGCGTAGGTGGTCCCACTTCTCTGCCTCGCTGTCCCATGTGTGGAGGGCGACTCGCTTGGGGGCGACGATGAGGGTACGGTGGAGGGTGCCTCTGTGCATCAGTGTAGCGATGGCGGTGAGGGTGCTGACGGTCTTGCCGAGCCCCATCTCTAGGAACACGCCACAACGTGGGGTGCTGAGTATATGCTGTACTGCTTTCTTTTGGTAGCTGTGTAGGTTACTTTCGGTTAGTCTCATGGGCGTGAGCGTGGAGCTCGTCTAATCCCATGAGTATGCGGAGGCCGAGACGCTCTGCGAAAATCTTTTCTATCTGGCACCCGGGGGAGTGCTCCCACCCTGGTAGCATCAACATGGCATCGCAGGTGCTGAGGATTTCTAGGTCGCGGAGCATGTGAGCGGACCAAGGGGTATCAAGGGGGAGCCCGTTATCAAGTGGCGAAATGGGAAGGTAGTCGGAAATGGCTTTAATTTGCGTTTGTGCGGCTTCAAAGTCTAAAGCAACCTCTCGGTAGTCACGACCGCTAATCGCCCCGGAGATGTAAATTTTGGGCTGTTTGCGAGGCTGTCTGGCAAAGCTAAGCACCTCCTCCAGGCTCTCTTCGCTATCCACCACAAAGACGGGGGAGCCGATGGCTTTTAATTCTGCCTTGCGGATCATCTGAAGCTTGCGGAGCTTCTCCCCGGGGGTCTTCACCTCTACCCAAAAGACGTTGCCTCCCTTGGTGATGCAAAGGCGGTCGGGGTATCCCGCCTTGAAGGGGTTGGTATATTTCTCACACCACACCCCTAGGGAGTGGAGACCGTCGGTCAATTTCTTTTCTAAATACTTTTCGTTTATCATATCCTGCTTATAAATTTAACATTTCGTTCGCTACATCGGGGGTAAGTGAGTTCAGTGAGTGCAGAGATTTGCCAACTCCTACAGAAACCCTATTCTACATCCCCATTTACTATATTTTCTATGTAAAACACCCTTTTTATGTTTTTCTACTATTCTCTGAACTCACTGAACTCAATTAGTAGAGTTAGTAGTTATATAGAGGGGAGTAGAGTGAGTGCAGAGGGAAAATTCTCTGAACTCATCTGAACTCACTGAACTCAAAAGTGAGTGCAGAGAAACCCAAGTGAGTGCAGAGTGAGTGCAGAGAAATAGGGGTCTGAACTCACTTTTATCTCCTTCTTGTGAATACTTTTTGCTGTCCATATCCTCCGCTTAATCTTTTTCTATCTCCTGTCGCCTCCCAGCCGTCTAGCTTCTTGAGAAGGTCGTTAGCGATACGGCTCTGGCGGTTGCCCTTGCCGTTATCCATCATAAAGAACTCATTCACCACCTCCACGGCCGAGACCTCATTGCGCTTCTCCGTGCCGATGCTCTTAAATCCGAGGGAGGGGTCACGTATATAGGCCACGCCACGCTTCTGAGCTTCAAAGTAGGCTCGTCGCTCCTCCATTTCAAAGGTATGCCAGTCAATAGGAAGGAGGAGGTCAAGGAACGCCTCAAGGGCGCCGATTTGGTCATTATCAGAGTCGAACTCCTTCTGTAGCTCCACGAGCTCCCGAGCTTCATTGCGGTCGAGGTAAAGGGGCGTCTTGCCCTCCTTGTAGAGATGATACGCCTCCGCCCACACTTGTGCTACATCTTCGTCCGTGAGGTCGAACACACTCCTCTCAGGCGTGCCACACTTCAGTATCCAGAAACGGCGGTTACCAGAGCTATCACGGAGGAACTCATCGTCGTTTGTTGTAGCGAAGAAGACGCACGTACGCTTCACCGCCACCTTCTCACGGGCGTAGGCGGGCCGGAACTCGTCACTCTGTTTAGAGACGAAGCTCTTGATCGTGTTCATATCCGCCTTGTAGAAGCCCTCCAGCTCAGGTATCTCCACAATCCAAGACCCCACAACCGCCTCCTGCATCTTGTTACTCTTCGTATCCAGCGTGAAGGAGTCCATGAAGTACTTACCGCCACCTGCGAGCCGCCTAAGAATAGAGCTTTTGCCAATCCCTTGGTCGCCCACGATGACTATAATCTGATCGAACTTAACCCCAGGATCAAATGCACGAGCCACGCACGCCACCAGCGAACGGCGTGATATCTTGCGATTAAGCGGAGTGTCTGCCACCCCTAGGTACTTCATAAAGAGCGTATCCACGCGGGGTACCCCGTCCCACTTCTCACGGAGGATAAACTTACGCACCCCATTCTCACGGAACGCATCTTCCCTCACTACAGCGTCCAGCATCATCTGAAGGTCGTTTTTATTCTTAATCTTATACACCTTCTCAATATATAGAGCCACCTGAGCCGTATCGGCATCCGTCCAGAGGTCACCCTCCTCCCTCTCCCACTCCAGTGGTCGCACAATCACCTTATCCCGCTTAAACTCATCGTAAACGACCCGTCCCTTGATAAGGTTAGGGTCATTTCGGAGGATAGTATAGAAGTTGTGCAGGCTCTGCACCGTTGCCCCCTTCTCCGTTACCTCCAGCTCATCTAGCCAACTATCATCAACCGCTTCCGCTTCCACCTCCACGGTCTCCGTCTCATCAGAAACCGCCTCCAGAGGCTCCCCCTCTCGAGCTGCTACCAACTGGTACTTCAGATAGTCACGGCTCACCTCAGGAATACCGAGGGCATACTTCTGCATCGCTTGGTAAGAGGGACGGCGGTCAATCCGCGTTGTCGGAGCCACGTCCTTATCTAGGTGCCCAAAGAGAGCGAGGCGGGTCAAGTCCCAAGAGTTAAGGAGCCGACCCCCGAGCGGATCCGTAGCGTGGTAAGAGTAGAAGAAATCCCCATCATCATAGACCGCCACCCCTCCAAACGAAGAGCCACTAGCATACGTAAAGCGATTGAGCCCCGCAGGGACGTATAGTCCAGATAACACCTCATTCAGCACGTGGTAGACATCAAAAGTGCGACACCAAGAGCCGATGATATTCTTCTTCTCCCTAGGGCACTCCTGGCGGGCCCCTGCCACTGCTTTTCGTTGCTTCGCACCACTCACGGCACCCACGCCCGGCTTATCCTTTGTCGGCCACTCCGATAGGTCCGTCCAGTCCTTATACTGCTTTAGCATAAGATCCACGTCCAGCGGTTCCCCGTCCTGAGCGTGGTAGAGAATAGGGGCATCCTTAGGGGCCGACGCCCAGTACATCAGTCGCACCGGCTCGCAGGAGGTCATATCGACCTGGTCAAGACCGATCCCCTCAGCCATCTTATGCGCCACGGCAGAGTACTCCAGCGGTGTACACTCTCTCGAGAGCGGCACGATGACCCTGTAGCGGGGCTTCTCGGTGGTGTGCGAGTGCGTAGAGTGGACGATCATCGCAAAGCGGGGGTTAGGTTGCTCAGGCGGTGCGGTAGCGTCATCCACGTCTATCGTAAGGAGGGTGCGACAGAGGAGGTTGTCATTCTTCCGGTTGCCGTCTTCCTTCAGCACACCCCCGACGAAGCCCCCGACATCCTTCACATTGCCACGCTCCTCACGTGTCATCGCCTGGTACTCTTCCAGCGTCTCCTGAGTTCGTACCGGCTTACACTTTTCCTTTAGATCCCCCCACGAGATAACCGTATTATGCCAGTTCGTATCCCTTCGGGAGCTTGCCACGGCTATCCTTATCTTCGCTTCATCATTAATCACTTCGTTTCATAGTCTAATCACATTAGCACCCCTCCAGACAACTATCCTTCTCAAACTCATCTGCTGTCATACATTTAATCTTGCGACAATTGTTCTATACACTCAAAAATCCTCCTTGCCACCTCTGGTACTATAGCATTTCCGTAAGCCTTCACGCTCTCGGTTCGCCACTTAGGAAAGGTAATAGAGTCCAATTCTCGGGGAATCCCATCATCTCCTCCACATATAGGGGATTGAGAAGGGAAGTTGCTCCACCCTCTCGGGGCTTTTCTGGCTTGTAGATAATCGCTATTGCATCTGTTAGATTCCCCCTCTTTCTGTTGTCCGTTACATTCCCCCTTGCAGATTGAACTGTCGGAGTTGGTAGTAACTGACTTACCACCAGATCCTTCAGAGACGATGAATAGGTCACCCCACTTGGCCTTGTCTTTTTCAATCCCGTTACCTTCTGACCTCCGCCTGCACTGTCCGATGCTGTCGGAGTTGGTAACAACATTGGAGACATTGGTTTCATCCTTCCCTTTTCGTCTTGCACCTTCAACCCTTGCGTCATTGGAGTAGGCAACAATCCAGATCCGATCTCTGCGGTGCGGTGCTCCAACGGATACAGCCGGTATAATAAATGGTTGGACGCTATATCCTCTCTCCTCAAGTGCTGTAATGATTTCGTAGAGGATGTACTGCTCTCGTTGCTCATAGATTTCGTAACTCTCTCCGAATAGATTTTGACTACTCTCCATCTTAGCCTTCTCAGAGGGGTGTACCATTGATAAGAGTCCAGCAACATTCTCACCAACAACCCAAGTGGGTCTGATCTCATCAATTGCCCTAAGCATTTCCGGCCAGAGATAGCGGTCATCTGTCGAGCCTTTTCTGAGGCCAGCTGTACTGAATGGTTGGCATGGAAATCCTCCTGAGAGAACGTCAACCTCTCCTTGCCATTTTCTAAAGTCTGTCGCTTTGATGTCTTCATAACTTTCTGAATTAGGAAAATGATAGTCAAGTACTCTTCTACAAAATGGATTCCACTCACAATGGAACAAGTTCGTCCACCCCACTTGCTCGGCAGCTAAGTCAAAACCTCCAATGCCAGAAAATAAACTACCATGTGTCATCTCTCTAGCCTCAAGGTTATTTATTATTCAGAGCATACAGCTCATTGGCGCACTCCTCCACAGCCTTGCACTCTTCAACGGACAAAAAGAAGCTATTCCACTCAATTACCTTCCAGCAAGTATCAGAAACTTTCGTGCACCAAGCGGACACCATCTCCTCAGCGTTAGAGGCACCTATTTCAATGTAGTCGACTTCAAAGCCACCCTCGTCCGAGAATGATGCAGATATCTCCCAAGCGAGGTTATCGTAGGGTTGAAACTGCGCCGTCATCCAGCTTCTAAAGTCAGACACATACCCCACCAACTTGCCTGCAATTTCCTCCACCAGTCTATCCGTCTGCCTGCCACCAAACACCTCCTCAAGGGTTGCCACCCCCGAGGCGATAGCATCGTAGTTAATCTTGTACCTCTTCATCACTTATCGCCAGCTCTGGACAATCATTCACATTTCCAATCACACATATAAACTCCAAGCTCTTATCAAAAATCGGTATGGAGAATCCAGTCTCAGCTACCTTTGCTAGAAATTTTCCACCTTCTCTGATGATCACAGCATCATGAAACCATTTACGACCCATATTGCCTCTATTTGTAGCACCATAGACTATATCCCCAACGCATATAGCCTCTCCTCTCATGTCTTTAAGCCCGGTGCGCTGACGTACCTTTTTGCTTCTCTCCTCCAGCATGTCGTATATCTTGTCAAGAGTATCCTCTCCCCATTCTAATGCATTTTGCAATCCAACCACATGCGCGGTAAAACTGTATTCTTTGCGTCCCTTTCCATAAGGCACCTCCTCCACCTCCATTCTCACCTCCCACTTCTCAACATCTATGTGCAGCTGGCACACAATCATCCTTTTATACTTTTTTATTGAGTTTGAATAGCTAAATTTTATAACCTCCCCGTCAATTGAAGGCTCGTCAAACCTCCTATCTATCCATGCCCTCATAGCTCTTTATCCTCTAGCTCCTTATCCAGCACCCCCTCTGCCCAAATCAAAGTCTCTTGCAAGCTTAATCCCTCCACACTTGCGACATCGCTAAAAGTTGGTTTTCCAAACATTCGAGTTCTAATCCTTGCACTCACCTCCATAAGGTCAATGGTGACGACTAACTCGTACTTGTAAATACCCACCTTTCCTCCGTGTCCGTACCGCAAGTTCAGCGTATTATAGCCTTGTATCACGGGGTCGGCAAATCTCCAATTCCTTTCCATATCTAGTTTGTTAAAAAGGTCGCCACCGCTGTCGCGTGAAGTGAAACTGTGAGAAAAAAGTTTGATTGTTATTTTGTTCTTACTTTTTGCGACACTCCCCACCGCTGTGGCAAAGTTGCGGTGGCGACCTCTGTTTGTTAATACCCTGTCAAATAGCCCTCCATATCTTTTTACACCTCAAAATCACCTATATACGCTTTAACGCTATTGCTTAGCTCCGTTGCGTTGGCGGAGTACTCCTCCGACGCTTTTATGAGGTCTCCATTCCTGTAAAGTCTGCACACCACACCAGCGGGGGCGTTTGTCCTGATGATTACAGTGATGCTGAGTCCCTCTCTGTCTTCTCCAACATTGCGAACCCCATAGATGCTAACTCTGAGCGAGTCGCGCCCCTCGCAAATGCAGTTATTGGGGGCTGTAAATTTGAATCTCTCTTCCATTGTCTTGGTCTTGTTTTAATTTTATATTATCAAATCATCTTTTGAAACTCCGCATACTGCTCGTCTACAAACTTCTCGCAGTCCACATCAGACACGTATTCAAGAGCCTCCTCAAGGCTTGCGAATTGCTTAAGGTCTACGATATCATAGCCTACCCAGTCCGTCACTCTTGCATAAAAGCGGTCTCGCGGTACAAATTGTATACTCAGATTGAAATTCAATTTCATATTTCCCTCCGCCCAATCTCTTTTGGCTTCGTACTCGGCCGTAACCTCTCCGAATGTCGCTTGCCAATTCTCCCATTTTGTGTTCATTCTTCACCTCCTTTCTCTTGTTCATCTAATCTCCTTTGATACTCGCTTTCTCTCTCCCACCACTCATCTACATACTTCTCGCAGTCTATGTTTGAGAGATAATTAACAGCTTCTTCAAGCGTTTCAAAAACTCTATTTTCTCCATCCTCCTCTACACTAGATAGTTCAAAGTCTTCGACCATTACCTCAAACGTACCCCCTCTCAAAAAGCGTATGCTCGCATAAAATAGCATGTAGCTATCCCACTCTCTTCGTGCGATATATTTAGCGGTCACCTCTCCATCGTTTGCACACCATTTGGTCCAGTTCGTCTTCATTCTTCTCCTCCTTTCTCAATTAGCTCAAACTCGTACACAAAGACGTATGGGTTTCTTTCCCAAGTACCTTTCCCGCTCGCTTTTTCAATCATCGCTGTAAATGCAGTTATTGGTGTGCGATAGAAGTTCCCATCAAATAGTGGAAGTCGGTAGTATAGTTCGTGCGTTTTCTCGACGCCCTCCTTGATGCAATCATCAATGCTTACATTTTGTAGTCTATCAACTTCAACCCTTGTAATCTTAATTTTGTGTGGCATCAAGTCGGCACGAACGAACATTTTATTATCAAGTCCAGCTCCATAGCCATTTAGCTCTAGGTGATTAAAGACCTTTTCGGCTAACTCCTGATTCTCTCCTTTAAGGACGGTTGCATAGCTTTGTGCGATTGCAACGACCTCTCCTACCTTGTAAGGAGAGTTATGCCTAAAATTGCGATAGGCGTCTCTAGGGTTATTTATACCAAGACCACTATAAGCCCCTTTCCACAGTAACCCCTTGTCTTCATCATAAGTAGGTTGTGGATTGATAACTCTTCTCGTCATCGTCTTTTTGCCCTTCAAGACGGCTTCTGTCAAGCCCATCTTGTCACTAAACATTATCTTCTTCATACACGTAATTACTCCTCCACCAGCTCCACCTCGTCCAGCTCCTTACACACGAACTCGCCTCCATTTTCGTCTAGGTACAGTTCTGCTTTCGTTGGCTCATCTAACAAATTCCAAATAATACCTGTGACGATAAACACATATCCAGTACGCTTCTCCCGCACCATATCCCCTATCCGTAGGTCGGTCACCTTTAGTTGCTTGTTATTCTTCATCTCCACCTCCTTTCTCCAAAATTCCAATTCTGTCCGGGGTTGTGTAGAATAGAGTAAAAAGGCCATTCACACCGACTGCAATCTTAAAAAGCCCGTCATCGTAAAGCTCAATGCTTTTCACTACTCCCTGCTTGTTGTCCAGCACGCCAAACATCACCACACGGTCTCCAACTTCCACCTCCTCCGGCTTCTTGTCTACTCTCTTCTCGTATATTGGCTTCGTTATGTAGACATCTTCAAAGCCAGTTGCATTCGTTACCATCCGCTCTATGTACCAATCCGATTTGTTATTTTCTTTCATCTCTCAAAATCTCATCTACATACTTCACAATCCGTTCGTATTCGCGACCACTTCTTTCGCTGTCTGCATAGGCTTTCTTTATCAACGCTTCGCCAGTGCCGTAGAAGCATCCCACTTTCCACATATTATTGCTCCGCGTCCAAGTGAAAAATCTTCCACTGCTCCACCAATTCTTAAAGACGATATAATCCAAGGCACCCTCCACTTCCGCATCGCCAAACACTCTAGCACCGCCGTACACTCTAGCATCGCCGTACACTCTAGCATTGTCGCACACTCTAGCATTGTCGTACACTCTAGCACCGCCGTACACTCTAGCACCGCCAAACACTCCAGCACCGCCGAACACTATAGCATTGTCGCACACTATAGCATTGTCGCACACTCTAGCACCGCCGTACACTCTAGCACCGCC
>NZ_KV820682.1:36056-44406 GCF_001815465.1 Porphyromonas sp. HMSC077F02
CCGTACACTCTAGCATCGCCGTACACTCTAGCATCGCCGCACACTCTAGCATCGCCGCACACTCCAGCATCGCCGTACACTATAGCGTCATTATACACCCAGCAGTTTCCGTAGTGCGATAGATTTTCCTCCGACTGTACATAACCACCGATGTCTCCTTTTTTCACGTCGCCAAAATCTCTCAACGCTCTTATTCGCATCAGATTCGTGTCTCCGCATATAGTGATTTCGCTCCCTTGTATTAACTCATACTTCTTATTTTCCATTTTTCATCTCCTTTCTAATCGTCATCAATAGCACTGCATTCACCAGCCCAGTTACAAAGCAAAAAGACACGAGGTAATCTCCGCACCCTGCGCTAAAGCCCATCATCACTAGACAAATCACAAGCCCCACACAAAGCGCCCAGTCTAAGAAAGCGTCTGGCCTATTTCTATTCATCTCCATTTCATCAGTCAAAAAATCTTTTACTATCTCAATAAGTTCACAATTCAGAGCTCTAGGAGACTTTCCGTCCCAGAACGAAACCGAGCGCCAACCAAAGTCAACGCCATCAACCTCAAATACCATTTGCGATTCCAGCTCTCTAACCTTAATGCCCTTATACCACTTAGTGGTGTCAAATTCTTCTCTAGTCATATTCACTATGAAAAAGTGGGGTGGTGTCCCGCTGGCACTGCATTCGTTGCCTGCTTAAAACCGACGCACCAGCACTCCTCACCGCCGTGAGCGAGCTAGACACCACCCCATTGTTAACTACTTCATCTTTTCCTTCATCTCCGCCAGCCTATTCTTGCCACGCTTATTTAGTCTACCGAGCAACTGAAGGGCGTTAAGGAGTTGAAACTCCGTGACCCCTGCTTCCTCCCAAAGCTTATCCAGTAGCTCAGAGTATGGCATCTTGAAGCGGTGCTCCGCATAGACCTCCAGGCCGACGCACATATTCTGAATTACCTTGCGCTTCTTCATTGCCATACTAGAAGGGCAGATCCTCGCCCCGCTTATTAAATGGAGCTTGTGGCGTCTGCGTTTGAGGCGTGGACTGCACCCCCTGCGGTGGCATCTGATACCCCTGCATTGGAGGTTGCTGGTAGCCCTGCATAGGCTGTGCGAAGCCACCCTGAGGAGGCATCTGCATACCCATACCTGCTTGTACGGGAGCCACTGCGATCGCATTCACATTGCTGTACCACTTCCCTTGATACTCACGGCTCTCCACAGAGATTTGCACCTGCACCGACTGCCCCACTTGGAGAGGTACGATACGGTTGTTAAACATATCAAAGGCGATATACTTCGGATACTGATCTTGCGTCTGTAAAACCGCCGTCTGCTTCTTCCACTCCTTGCCACTCGCTTTGCCTACGCCATTCTCTTCTGGGAGAACGTGGGTGATAACACCTTGTACAATCAAATTACTCATCTTAAAAACATTTATTAATTACTGAAACTTATACTCTCTAGTCTAAAGGTGACACTCGGAGCACCGCCCACATAAGCCCGAAGTGGCAGAAGCTTCATAGAAGCCACCGTGCCATTACGTGGAATACCCTCTATCTTCATCGGGTCGAGGTCGCTCGCCCTCTTTGCTGTAAAGTAGTAGCACCCCTTGTATAGGGTGTGCCCCTTCTCATCGCCATCCTTTAGCAGGTCGGTATCGTCAAGTTTCACCCCCATTGCCCAGATAGCCTCAACTATCTTCTCCAGCGTGCTGTTGTCGTCCTTTGGCACTAATACGTCCAGCCGATAGTAGCTTTTACGCTCCGTGGGGCGTCTAATTGGCTCCGAGAGGTGCAGGTAGTTGACCACTGCTCGTATCTCTATACTCTTCTTCACTTCAGTAGGAACCTCCTCGTCCCGGGCTTCTCAATGATATACCGCTTCGCCATCTCAGGGTGGTCTCTTTCAAACGCCTTGCGGTCGAACGAACTGACACCATTGGAGCCCCGCCAAGTGGCCAGTAGCTCACCATGAAACGTTAGCTCAGTAGCGTCACTCAGTGCCAGCTTAATCTCTTCCTCTAGCCTAGTCTTGCCCGCCTCAAGCTCTGCGATTTGGTCTTTCAGCATCTTGAGTCGTTGGCACGCCTGGTAAGTACTTGTATTCGCTTCCACCTCCTTGCCCTTCGTTCCGATGCCGTACTTCGCTAGGATATCATCACTATTAATGGGCTTAGGCTCTTGGCGTCCTTGAATATTATCCACGTAAAAACGCTCAGCAGACTCACGAAGGAAGTCGTAAAACTCAGGCACCAACTTGATGTGCTGATAGCCAAACGTACGACCAGAGGAGAGCCACGCCAACGTACCCTCGTGAATACCCGTTACCCCCATATTCATCTGTAGTTGGCAGAACCACCACTCGGGGAGGTTGTCGGGGTCTATAGCCATCTGAGTAGTCTTAATCTCCACCACCTCTCTAGTACCGTCCGTTCTAGTAGCGTAACGGTCGGGAGATACCCTCAGGTGCGGCGCCTGGTCATCGTATACAATGAAGTCACCCACACTATCGGGGTCGATCATCGCCCCCGTTTCATCTGCATAAAGGGTGGCTACCGTATCCTCCATAAGGTGCCCCAACTTCATCGGCAGGGTTTCTTCCTTTGCAGGGTCCAGCCCCAGCTTTCTCCGCCAAAGTGAGTAGGGGGTTTCATAAGGGTTAAGCCCCACAATCGTAGCGATGTCACTCGCTCCGATGCCCGCCGTTCGGCTCTCAAGCCAATCCTCACGGCTGTTGAATTTCTTAGTAACAATCATCTCTAAACTGCTCTATATTGGGAGCCAAAATAATCGGTATATAAAGCGTTTCTGTTTGGTACGTAAAACATTTCCGTTTGATACGAGAAATAGAAATGTTTCATACACCGATTATTTTAGCCCGTTACTTACTCCATTTATTCACAACTCTTCGATACCTTCAACCTCGCTCAGATCGTCCGCCAATTCTTCCTGCGTCACCTCATCAAGGCCTTCATCTGTGATACCGCTAATCTCCTCCTCCGCCTCCTCCGTGGTCGCTTTTTTCGGACTTGATGGCAGTGGCTTCACCTCTACACCGTCATAGCTGGCAGGGAGGACGCTCGTAAGCCATTCATCGATTTCCGCTTTCTTATAGAAGCTCTTGGCGTTATTCAGTCCTGCAGTGCCACGCATAAAGGCAGGCTTGTAGCTGGGTATATTGCCCCGAGAGGTAAGGCTTTTCAGCGTCGCACGTGCGTACCCCGTGTACAATACTAGGTCATCGAGCGTTAATACATTCTTAATCCCTAGGAGGGCTATTCGGTCGCTCATTGATAGCCCCTTTGCGTTATTCGTTGCCATAGTTAGTTAGCTTTCATCTTGTTACCGTCCTTACTCTCTACCTTCACCGCCTCAGGCTCTGCCGTCGCTGTTGCCTCTTGTGGTATCTCCTCCACACTCTCTGCTTTCTCTGCTACACTCTTCGCCATTGCCTGCTTCGCTTTTTCCATTGCCGAGGTCGCCTGCGTTTGGCTAGTAGCATCTACCTGAGTGGCTTCTACCTCGCTGTACTCTGCCACCTCTTCGGCCGTGTACATCGCCCCCAGTTGAGTGGGGAACGCCTCACGGAGTGCTTGCACCTTGGCAATCTTGGCTATCATCGTGGACTTCTTTTCATTCCAAACCGACTGCTGTTTGTCGTACTCATTGAGGTTGACCTTTGCCACCACGGGGTAATCTCTATCCGACCGGTAGACCTCTGCCCACCCACCTAGCAACACATCGCCAGGAGCTTGAAAGCACCCCTCCACCTCTAGCACCTGCCAGGGCTGATCCTTTTGCCCCTGCCTGCCGATGATGATACCCGAGCGGATCCCTTTGAAGTTGGCGTTTTCCTCCGCCCGCTTAAAATAGGCCTCTTTACTCGTAATCATCTGAGCCGGCTGCGTGCCATACTTCACGAGGTACGCCTCGTTTAGGAACGGATTTAGTTTGTTAAACTTGCATAGACTGATAAATAGCATCACATCTTGCTCCGTCACCTTGCCATTACCCCGAGTGAGGTAGGTCGCCACCGTAGTGGGGGTGAGGGTGATTTCATTTCCACCTACTGAGTAGGTTGCCTTAATCTCTTTTGTTTGTACCATAGTTGTAATATTTATAAGTTGTTATTGCTTTGTCTTATGCTCTTGGGGCTTCTTTTTCTTCGCCTCTTTCGCTGTATATTCTTTTAGAAACTTGTCGCTAGCTATTAGCATTTCACCAACTAGTCGGTTCATCTCTATCATCTCTTTCATCTGTGCCATAGTATTTAGTTATTCCATTCATCGTTAAAGGCTTCAAACGCCTTGTTAATATCGCAAATCATCGTGCGGCCATTCTTCTTTACCGCCCCACGGAGGTAGCCATCGGCTACCATTTGATCCAGCTTGTCAGTACCGATACCTAGAGCCTCGGCAATCTTCTTCCGCCCGCTCACTATCTGCGAGCCACTGCCCCGAGTTGTCGCCCTGAGGGCTTTAGCTACCTCGCTAGCTACAATCGCCCTCAGGTCGTTCTCTCTTAGGTCAATTAGCCTCTCGTTGTCCATATCGTTTTTCAATTTTATAGGCTAGCAAAAACGCCACAAACGCCACCGCCTTAGTCGCCACCGCAATACCTGCATAGAGCGCCAAACTCATATCTGCATCATCGCTTGGCATCAGGATAACCGCCACCACCCCCACGCACACTAGTAGAATTTTTAACGTTTGCATAACTTTATATCATCTTCTGAAATGTTAAAGACCTCGCAAAGGTCAATCTCATACTCGTCGCTAATCGTGCTATAAAGTGTTAGGCGACTAATGGAGAGAGAGCTGTATATAGGAGTAACTTCGCAGTCGCTAGGTGTATAGTAGTCACCATAGCTGTAGACCGCCTCATAGCTAATTGAGGCATCAAAGTCAATCCAAAAGTTACTACCCATTTCGCAGTAGCTCAGAGATGCGCTGCCGTCCCGCCCTATTTGCTCGCAGTTGTCAGCAGCCGTACGAATGAATTCTGCCACCTCTTTAATCACTCGCTCTCTAGTAGTGGAGCATTTGATAGCCATTTCCAAAAAGTATCTTTTGAAATCTATCACGCTATCGCGGTCATACCAATTTAAGTCCAGTGCCGTTGTCATAGTCTTTCTCGTTTGTTCGTTTTTCTATTTATCCCTTATTATATATATGAGTGTCTCGCCACTCACTGTCAAGTACCTTCGCTCTTGGTACTTTAGTCGAACCTTTACAAGGTTTGTGTTTACTGTCTCTCGTCTCTCAATGGGGTATTGTATCTTCTGACCCACCCTCATTTTCTCAAAGGGTGTCACCCCTATTACCTCTCTACTCACTTGCTTTCATACTTAGTCTCATTTATTATGTTTACATTTGTAGCTATATAATTGGTACGATTGTGAGGTGTACCCCCTTTGTTGCTACAAAGGTAAAGATACTTTACCATACAACCAAAAGAAAAGGTGTATTTATTTACCTTTTAAGATACTTTAACTATGAATGAAAAGAAGCTAAGAGCGTCGCAAGTAATCAACTACTTGATATATAAAGGCATAGCAAAGACGCAAAAGGAAATAGGAGATATGCTAGGATATGGAGAAAGCTACTTTTCCCAAATCATATCAGGTGCAAAACCACTGTCCGATGGGGTCTTGGTTAAACTTCTTACACTTGATGAAGGTAAAGAAATTAACCTAGACTGGCTCCTCACAGGCGAAGGGACGATGCTAGTAGGGGAGCAAGAGGTTAAGGCAAACGCAAAGGAGCTGGACCCAGAGGGGCTCAACTGGATCAGCGTACCTGTAATACCTTTCAGAGCTATGGCGGGCTCTACCGGTTGGTATGAAGATGTTTTTGCGGACGAGTGGAAAGAGAAGCGAACGGTCATAGCCCCGCTCGGAGCTAAAGCAATCGACCACGCTATCTTCACCGTCACAGGAGACTCTATGGAGCCAACGCTGATAGAAGGAGATGAGATACTCGCAAAGCACGTCCCCTTTGACTGCTATAAGGAGAACCGACTAAGGATCTATAATTACAGCATCTGGATTATAGCTACCAAAAGCGAAGGAATACTCATTAAGAACATCACAGAGCACGACGTGGAGAACCATACCATCACCTGTCATTCTTTTAATGATAAGTACTCCGACTTTGTACTTGACCTCTCCGAGGTAAAGGACATCTACCACATCGTCTCCCTCACCCGTAACTATTAACCAGTAATAAAAAATAAAGCTATGAATAGATTAGTACTTTCCCTGCTGGCTGTGCTTCTTCTTTTTTCGTGCACACCAAAAGATACACATACTGAGTTCCTAGGGATCTCCCTCGGAGAGCCTGCAAAAGTGTTTATTGATAAGCTTGAGCAGAAGGACTTCACGCATTTAGATACAGATAGAGGAAGGCCATTCACACACCATATGCTAGTAGGCACATTCTCTGGGGCGGCGGGCTGTCTTGTTGACGTTATGGAAAACGATTATGGGAATATTTGGTCGGTTGACGTTACATTCCCTTCCTCACTTTCTTTCGAAGATGCAAAGAGTCAGTATCAAGACATCAAAGAGAGTTTAGTAAAGAAGTACGGTAAAACCAAAGCTACTTCAAAGGAGCGTATTGACCCCAGCCTTTTGAGTTCAGAGACAGAAGTAATAACCGCTTTCCAGTCCGAAGAAGCAGAATATAAAACAACCATAAATCTGAAAAATGGAGGGTATATCTACCTGAGTATTGAATACTACGATTTCATGGGAGGCTTCTGTGTAGCGATATCATATACGGATAGCTTGTCAAACTATACATCAAAAGAAAAGATGAGCAACGATTTGTGATGAAGTGGACCTACAGCATAACTCCTTTTAGAGAGGAGGGCGGAGAAGCCTCCCTTAGACTGCGAGTATCCTTTAACTCAAAGCGAGTGGATATGCTCCTCGGGCTAAAGGTGGAGGTAGCGAAGTGGGACAAAGACACGATGCGGGTACGGCCGAACACCTTCCACACCAAGAAGAGAGTGCCAGCCAACTACATTAATCGGACCATACAGAGCCACATCGACACTGTGGAAAGTATATTCTACAGCTATGAGGACAAGGGGATAGTACCCACAGCGGATCGATTTAGGGACGATTTTAATACACGGCTAGGGAAGTCAACCGCAAGCTCTACCTCCCTCGTAGCTATAGCCGAAAAGATGATGAAGGAGGTCGGACCAGTCAGGCAGTGGGCACAGTCGGGCTATGATAAAATGGTAGCCCTCATCAGGAAGATAAATGCAGTCTCCCCCGACTGCAAGGTAGAGGATATCGACACCGAGTGGATGGACGCCTTTGTGAAATACCTCACCTATTCGGAGAGGTTAAACAATAGCACGGTGGTAGGATACATTAAGCGTATCAAGGCTCTCCTAGCGTTTGCCGAGAGAGAGGGGCACACCGTTAGGGTGGAGGCAAAGACATACACCAACCAACTAAAGACGATACCAAAGCCAGTGATATTCCTCACCTGGGAGGAGCTAATGAATATGCTTACCTTTGAGCTCCCCTTCCCATACCTTGAGAAAGCCCGTGACCTTTTCTGCATCTCTGCGTTCACGGGGCTAAGATACTCCGACCTTGCGAAGCTGCAGCCAAGCGACATCACAGATGAGTATATAACGGTAGTCACAAAAAAGACCTCAGACCCACTTCGGATAGACATCAACAAATACAGTCGCCAGCTCCTAGATAAGTACGACAATAAGATACCTCAACTGAGTAACCAAAAGTGTAATAAGTACATCAAGGAAGTAGGTATGTATTGCGGGATCAATGAGCCAATCCGTACCGTAGCAATCAAAGGGGGGAAGCGAGTGGAGCGAGTGCAACCAAAGTGGCAGATGCTAAGCACCCACGCAGGCCGACGTACATTCATCTGTAACGCCCTGATGCTAGGTATTCCCCCAGATGTGGTAATGAAGTGGACCGGCCACAAAGACTACGACGCAATGCGACCATACATAGCAATAGCCGACGGAGTGAAAAAAGAGATGATGGACCGCTTCAACGCCCTCTAACCCGGCACTTTCGGGTACAATTTGGGTACACAAACGCCACATCAATTATCACTACGGCATAGTTCGAATCCCCCCGCTTCCGCAGTAAAGGGTGTAAATCAACGTTTTACGTGGTTTACACCCTTTTTCGCACCCAAAAATCTACACTTAAGATTGATTTGAGGAAGAATACTTTAATCTTGCACCGAAGAGTTATGAGCATCTCCGACTTTTTGCCGATATCTCCCCTAGTGGTATGTACTACAAAGTGATAATACTCAAAAAGTGGTTCATCCGACATTTCGTGTGATACGGCAGTC
>NZ_KV820683.1:0-45775 GCF_001815465.1 Porphyromonas sp. HMSC077F02
AGGGGTTTCCTTACGGGCTACGCCCTCCAGTCAATCCCTCACAGGACTAAAGGCTAGAAAGTCAACATAAAGCAGGATTAATAACAACGTAACATTAACCGAGTCAACCTTTTTCAGGAAACCACATTAATCCTAGAATAGGTTGTCCGACCCACAAGGGGTCGTGGATTTTGTTCGTCTTATTTACCCCCATTCATGGCTCTGCGAGCCATGAATGGGGGCTACGACAAATCGGACCTCTCCGAGGTCCTTATCCGTTTCTCCAACACAAGCTAAACATATTAGGTCATTAACTTAAGCATATACTCCTAATACGTAATCCTTGTGGTAGATAGGCAGTTAGTGGGCTTTGGGCTTTTTGGAGGCGCCGGTCACGGCGTCAACACTGCTGGACATCGCTTTCGCTTTATCGCCCAGTAGGTAGCTAGCCACTTCGTTATAGGAGCCAAGGGTAATGGCGTTGTAGCCCTTGGTGCTGAGGAGGTCGGTGATCTTCTTCCCAAGAGTGATGATAGTTGCCTTGGGGGTAATCACATTGATGCCTTTTACCTCGCAGAGCTTAAAGTAAGCCTCAACACTCTTTGTGTTTGAAAAGACAATGTGGGTAAACTCTAGTTCCTTGAGCATCTCTAGGTAGTCGTTGCTATACTTATCAGGGTCTTTGCTAGCAATAGTTGTCGCCACAGCTACGCCATCCTCTATCCTTGGCGTGAGCTCGCTCACCTTTCTATTGAGGGTGATAGAGAGCACCTTCATACCATTATCGTCCTTAGAGGGTTGGTAATTCTCCGTCACATTAACCACCTCTCCCACGAGGAGCAGACCAGGTGTGAGCTTCGTGTAGTCGGTGTAATTAGGGGTGAAGTCTTTGAGTGTTCCGCGAAAAGCCTTCTGCTCGGGCAGAGTTCCCTTACTAATAATAGCGGCAGGGGTATCGGGCGACATTCCTGCCTTGATCAGTTGCTGGCAGATCTCGGGGATTACTCGTACCCCCATATAAAATGCGATGGTACCCTCTTGCTCAACAAGAGACTTCCACTTCACCGACTCAGCAAGGTTGCTATCTTTGGTGCTTGCGGTAACAAGGGTGAAGGACCTTGCTAGTGCACGGTGCGTCACAGGTATTCCTGCATAGGCTGGTGCTGCGATTGCTGCTGTCACGCCAGGGATCACCTCGGTATCAATGCCCTTATCAAGCAGGGCGAGTAGCTCTTCACCGCCACGTCCGAATACAAAAGGGTCACCACCCTTCAGCCTTACCACAGTATTTCCCTTCAGTGCCTCATTAATGAGTAGTTGATTGATCTCCTCTTGTTTTGGCGAAGGTTTGCCAGCTCGTTTCCCCACGGGAATCAACCTCACATCTCCCTTGCAGTGGAGTAGAATAGAAGGATTGGCGAGTGCGTCATACAGCACTACATCGGCTTTGCCAAGCACTTTCGCCCCCTTCACGGTGACGAGGTCAGGATCGCCAGGGCCAGCACCCACCAGATATACTTTCCCACTTTGGGCTAAGAGATTCGGGATAGTAAGCAAGAGTGCAAGGGTTAGTAATAATGTCTTTTTCATAAGGTATCAATGATTGATTGCACAAATATATAATAGGGTGGATACAAAAAGCACCCACCCTAGTTCCTTAGTCAATAGTTATTTATTTGCCACCTTTTTTGGTGAATAGGCGACCAATAAAGATGAGGATGCAGGCACCGATAACCGCTACCACTAGCCCTGCCCACCAGCTATCGCCTGCAGAGAGGTCGAGCAAGCTAAGTACCCAACCACCTACTACGCCACCGAGTAGTCCAAGAATGATGTCTACGATCCAAGAGTTGCCTCCACCTGGCATAAGCCATGCGGCTATACTACCAGCGATAAAACCTGTAATGATTGTGATTAGCATAATTCAATTACTTTTATATGTTATTAATATTATGTGCAAAGAATGAGAAGTGTACCGTCCCATATCTGCGCATCTCCACAAAATATTCCTCTTTGCTGAAGTTGTACTCCTTTGGATGCTCCACTACCAAGCAGCCCTCTGGCGAAAGTAGCTGGCTACTCATTATCCGCCTAGGTAGCTCTGCTAGTAGTGGCAGATCATAAGGAGGGTCAGCAAATATCAATTCAAAGGTACCAAAAGATTCGCTCTTTTCAATAAAAGCGAAGACATCTCTTGTCTGGACACTGTAGTGGTCATCCGAAAGTTGCTCCACAACAGAGTTGATAAACGAGGTATGCCGAGGATTCTTTTCAATGGCCAGCACCTCCTTAGCCCCCCTTGAGAGTGCCTCCAGACCGATACTTCCACTACCTGCAAAGAGATCGAGAAAGCGAGTCTCCTCCCAATCAATTCGATTCTGAAGGATATTGAATAGAGCCTCCTTTGCCACTTCTGTCGTGGGTCGACCTCTAAAGTTTTTGGGAAGTTCAAAGCGACGCTTCCCATATTTCCCGCTTATAATCCGCATAGTATGTGTAATCGCTCCAAGGGGTGTACTGCCACATTCTTATTTACTTCCTTACTACCGTCGGTGGAGTAGTCGTTGAGGACAATGTTTCCAAGACTTTCCTCAAGTAGTTGCTTGATACTTGGCTCGGGATTGTAGGTGAATAAGTATAGGGGCACTGCGTGAGGATCAAGCTTAAATTGTCGGTACAATGCCGTAATGTAGTATAGACAGTCTGCATCGGAGACCATCTTATAGAGATTTGCCAGTAGCAGCTCCCCCGACTTTGCTACCGCCACTTGGATGAATCCTTTGCTGATGTAAGCGGTAACGACCTGAGGGTGCTCTCGGCGAGATTTGCGTAGGGTATAGGTGATTTGTGTGGAGATGTGGTGCTCAAAAGTGGGGAGGGAAAAGGACCTTTGGCAAAAGTCAAATAGCTCTCTATTGACCGAATAAATAATGTAAAGGTGCTCCTCCTCAATCGCTTTCGTCAATACTTTTCGCCCCTCTAGCTCAGTGGTCAGAGATAGCCAATTCTCTGGTGAGGCACTATCAAATAGATCCTCAGGGACAATGGCAAAAGGCGACCCATCTTCCACCAGAATAGTAGAGCTCCTGAAGGGAAGAGATAAAAGTGGATGATCCCAAAATAGCTTTTGCATACCACCCTCTTCGGAGCTGGTTAAGGAAATACTCGTGGCCAAGATGGGCTTGTCGTTTTCTTGGGTCGTAGCCAAGACAAATATCATCTCGCTCCCTAGAGTAATGCGTGCATCAATGCCAAGAGCTTCATCTGCTGATAAGCTCTTATCTCCTTCACTTTCGTGGATCTCCTTTATCTCTCTCATAAGGGTTGCAAAAAAAGAGAGTGTTGCACGAAGTGCCATTCTCGCACATTTGAATAAATGTGCTGAGACTTTGGACGAAGGATGAGATGCAAGGAGCTGAGGGTGAGGGCGCTGGGAACGTACTGGCGTACGTGACCGAGCCCGAATCCCGAAAGCAACGCCGCAGATCGCCTTCGTGCAACAGTCTCATAAAAGCACACTTCCTCAGCTATGTAGATAGAGAGGAGTGTGCTTTATGAATGAGTGGGGTATATAGCTTACTCCCAGTTACCTGCGTTATTATTGATCTCTGTGAGTGAGCCAACCTTTAGCCCAGGATACTTACCGATCTGATTCACACGATCCTTAAGGTTGATGAGCTCAGTCTGATTGAGGTCGCCAAGATAGGTGTCGTAATCTACTTTGGCCTCGAATATCCTAATAAAGATGTCGGAGCTAGTCTTTACACTAGCGGTATCCATCTCAAAGGTAGCACCATTGGAGAATGGGACAATACCCAGCTTGCTGGTATCATAGTCGGCACCGAAAATTGCCTCCTTAGCATTTACGAATGTGGTGTCACGAGTAAAGGATACACGCTCACCATTAACGATAGAGGATAGACCAGCCTCTTCAGCTTCCTTCCAATTGCCAGTGGCTCTTGCTTTCTTTACGATATCCCACGCCTTTTGCTCAGTCATACCATCTTGAAGCTGCTTCTCTGAGAGCTCCATCACCTTACGTACCGACCTTACATTGCCGTTCTCTAGCCAATTGCGAAGCTCCTCAAAGTTGGCAGCATGGACGTTATTCTCCTGCTTGTATGCCACCTGTGCTGTACGGATATCTATCAATTCCTTGATGACCTCCTTCTCCCTTTGGGTCTTTGTATTCTCAAAGTTAACAGGTACACGGATGCTGTTGTATACCGCCCAACCAAGTCCAATAATAGCTAGGACCAATAAAACTCTCGATAAAATTTTCATACCTTCAAATATATTTGTTATTTTGCATTCAACATTAAACGTACCAAGCTTCTTGAATATAGGTTACTTGTATGTAGTCTCTACAAAAGTAGCAACTTTTATTCAGACTGCCATACGAATCGGCGTTCAAATATAGCTATTTTCGGACAATATGAGTAATAATCGCCCTGAGATATTAGATTTTTTTGGTTTTACCCCCACTTCTAGCCAAAACGAAGTGATAAAGGAGCTACAAAACTTCTTTGCCCAAGCTCCCGAGCACTCCATCTTTTTATTGCGTGGGTACGCGGGAACGGGTAAAAGTAGTCTTGTAGGGGCTTTCTCTCACATGCTCCAAAGCTTCCTCTACCCGCAGATGTTACTTGCCCCTACCGGTCGTGCTGCTAAAGTGCTAGAGGGGTATTGTGGTTTGCCCGCCTATACCATTCACCGAACCATCTACCGGCAGAGGATTTCGGGCGATGGAGTCTCGTACGAGGTGGGGTACAATCAGCACCAGCCTGGTACCATATATATAGTAGATGAGGCCTCGATGATCAATAATGCCAATGATGGGTACGGCTCCTTTGGAAGTAATCGTTTGCTCGACGACTTAGTGGACTTCTGCTTTAGCATCGAAGGGAGCAAGCTGCTACTGATCGGCGACGATGCCCAGCTTCCGCCTGTCGGTACCGAGATGAGTCCTGCACTAATGCCGGAGTATCTTGTAGGCTTTTGCTCCACACTATACCAAGGTGTCCTCAAGGATATTGTCCGTCAGGAGGAGGGCGGGGAGATTGTCTATCTTAGTTATCTCTTGCGTGGGCGGATCCTCGACCTACAGAGTGGCGAGGATTGGCACGAGCCCCTGCTCCCTCTGCCCGAGGTGAAGGGCGAGGTAGAGATCATCTCGGGCTACGACCTCCCCGAGCTGATGGAGGACTCGTATCGGAGGGTGGGGCAGGAGGAGACCTTGCTCATCACCCGCTCCAATAGAGATGCCGAGGAATATAATAAGTCGATTAGGTACCACACCCTTTACTACGACGAAGAGGTGGTGCCAGGAGAAAACCTCATGGTGGTGCGCAATAACTACCTTCACTTTCCCGTTGATGAAAAGGGGCAGGCAACAAGCACCTTCATTGCCAATGGGGAGATCCTAAAGGTGCTCAATAGCCGAAGGGAGCAGGAGCTCTATGGCTTTACCTTTAGAGATGCCGAGCTGCGTGATACCCATGGTGGCTTTGTCTCCGCCAAGGTGCTGCTTGATAGCTTATTCACGCAGGCCCCAAGTCTTACCCCAGAGCAGCGGGAGCGATTGTATCAAGGGGTGTGCCAAGACTATCCCGATTGCACCTCACGGCGGATGCTCTATCAAAAGCTACGGCAAGACCCTTATCTCAATGCCTTGCAAATAAAGTACTCTTACGCGATGACTTGCCACAAGGCACAAGGCGGACAGTGGCGGGAGGTCTACCTAAGCTTTGGTTATCTCACCCCCGAGATGATTGACCTCTCCTTTTGTCGTTGGCTCTATACCGCCATGACACGTGCTACCGAAAAGCTCTACATTATCCAACCACCGGCCTTTATTTTCGGCAATTTAGAACTCTGAAATAGCCCCTTCATAACTATTTGATTTTCACCTAGCTATCAACCCGAAAACTGAGTTGCAACTAAGCATTTGCTTTGTTGCAACTCGCCGATCGCTTAGTTGCATCTCGCCGATTGCTTAGTTGCAACTCAGTTTTTCTCTCTACGGGAAAGCAAAAAAAAGTATCATATGAGTGTGAAATAAAGAAGGGTCAAGGTGTTGGAATTTTGTTATTAATAAATAAAAGTGCAGGATTTTGTGTTTTGCCTTGTTATAGTTATATAGAGCAATATTAAATTAGTGTTTGTAGTGGAAATTATTGAGCACTTAAAGTTCATCTAATCATCTAACAAAAACAAAGTATGAAGAGTATGAAAAAGACGATGCTGAAGCAAGCAGTGCTTCTATTACTAGCAATTTTAATGCTAACAACAACTTCTTGCAATCAAAGGGTTCAAGAACGACCCAATGAGTATAACCTAGATAAGACTACTGAAGTAGTCACTTCAAAGACTTTTCAGAGGAGTTCTTCTGAAGCTATTAAGATCGTTCAAGACTTCGTTAAGGAAAGTGGGTTAAGAAGCTCGTTGGTCGCTACTGATGCTATAGTTGATTATGTTCTCAATACGGGGTCATTAAGAACAACACTTGGCGAACAAGGTGTAGAGGCAGTTGATACTGTACTTTATATTGTAAATATACAAGGGGAAAAGGGGTTTTCTGTGATTGCAGGAGATAAACGACTTCCCGATATACTAATTACTTCCAGCTCAGGTAATCTTTTTAAAAATGAGGAGATAGATGACAACAGTGGATTTGCCGTCTTTTTGTCACGACTCCCTTCATTCTATGTTTCAGAATTAGAGAGATTTGAGAAAGATCCCAACAGAAGACGTGAGGACTTTGAACATGAAAAAGAATTTGAGCCAGACGCCCCCGCCCCCAATGTTCCTGAGCGAAAGATTGAGTACAGTGAATGGAAAACAGTAAATTCAATCGGTCCTTTGGTCCCCGTCCAATGGGAGCAAAGTTTGCCATTTAACAATGAGGCACCACTCATTGACGGTCAGAGGGCATTAGCAGGTTGCGTTTCTATTGCTGCTGCACAGCTTACAGCATATCACAATTATCCTTCGTATTATAATGGCATATCACTCGATTGGAACTTACTAACTAGGTACCCGAGCTATTGGCAGTATCAGGGAACGGATCGAAGTAAATTTGAAGAGCAAGTCTCGAAATATTTACGAGAAATTGGCAATACTCTTCAGAATTCTTGGGGAGTTAGTGCTACTGGTGCGTGGACAAAAGATATTGTGTTGATGTTAAAATCAATGGGATATTCGAATCCTTCATCCTTGACAGACTACGAGGAAGGTGCTTTGATAAATAGTCTAGCACATTTGCGCCCAGCTATTATGGAGGGTTATAGCGAAAAGTATACTTATAAGAAGGGGTGGTGGATTTTCAAAAAGACTCATACAGGGTATAGAGAAGGGCATGCATGGTTAGTTGATGGTTATATAACCCAAGAAAGGACTAGAAAGGTAATTAATAGGGAGACTAATGAGACGATTTCAGAAAATAGGGAAACAAGATTGTTAGTTCACTGCAACTGGGGTTGGGGAGGTTATAGAGATGGTTACTTCTATCCTGGCGTGTTTGAATCATATAATTCTGTTAACCTTAGGAGTACAGGTGTTAATGAAAGTACGCCAGGATATTTCAAGTATATGATTAAGAACATAGTTAATGTATATAAGTAATTTATGAAAAAGTTGTCATTCTTATCGGTACTAGGTCTTTTAGTCGTATATTTTGGGATTATACTAGTCTCATGTAATGAGAAAGAAGAGTTTGATCCACTTGCGAGAGTTAATTACTTCATATCTGAATATTACACTATTGCAGATGCTTCAGCTAGAGCTAACTCAGATGCGACAATGTGGGGTGTAGAATTATATCCACAAAAAAGAGTCACTCTCAAAAGTTTTCCAGAACTTTATAAGTCCTTAGCGATGGAGCATGGAGAAGATGGAAGAAAAAAGTTTAGAACAGCAAGGACCTATGCCGTCCCTTACAATGTAATAAGGATTTCTGTTATGAGTGACGGTAATGATGTTTCTGAGAATTTCGACATTTCTTTTGAGACTGTGAGAACTGTTATTAAAGAGGAAGAACCTCGTCCTACCAGTTTTAAAACCCAGTTAAGTTTGGTTTCCAAAGATGATTTGATGTGGCTTATTGATTGTAGATTTTTTATAACGGAAAGGAAGAAGACGGAGTATTCAAATCTTGTAGCAGTAATTGAATCGGTCGGTGGCAAGAGTATCGTTTGTAAATTACCTAAGTAATAGTATTGGAGGTGTATGAACTGTATTACTTCAAAAATATGCTCATGCGCCTCCAATCCTCTCGTTTCCTTAAAATAAAATCGCACGTAACACAAACTACATATAGTCTTTTAATATCTATGTGTATGTTGTTTCATAGCTTTGTTATGGTCTCAACGGCAAAGCTACTTACAAGCTAGTATGAGAAGAGATGATCGTGAGAGTCAGATAGTAGAGCTATTAGAGTATGATTTAGAGGCGGCTTTTGTACAACTCTATAGTTTGTATGGTAAGTTACTCTTAGGGGTAGCTTATCGCTATGTCGCTGACCTTGACATTTCTCAAGACATACTGCAGGAATCTATGATGAAAGCATTCTATAAGATTGATTCTTATCACCATGTGAAAAAAGGAGGATTGCTTGCTTGGCTTAAAAGAATTGTAATAAATGAATCCCTTAACTACCTAAATAGCTTTAATGTGAGGATGATGAGCTCTTACGAAGAAGAGACGATCAACTCGATAAGTGACGAGGATAGTAGTGATGATGTTGCTTTTATTAATAAAATAGATATAAATGTACTATCTGGATTAATTGCTGAACTTCCTGAGGGTTATAGGGTAGTGCTAAACATGTATGCCATTGAAGGTTATAGCCATAGGGAAATAGCAGCTATATTGGGAATTAAAGAGGGGTCAGCCTCATCTAGGTATCACCGTGCTAAACAAGAATTAATTAGAAGAGTTGAGAGATGGAAAAAAGAGAGAGAACAGACAAAAGGGGTGATTGGGAAAAAGCCCTAAGTCGTCGATTCCAAAACTTTGAGCCACCTATTTCTGAATTACCTCCATTATCTTTTCCCCCAAAAAAGTATTCTCTTTTTAAGTGGAGATGGGTGGCGACAGCTACATCAGTAGTAGCTGCTATTATTTTCTTTTTGTTCTTGATAAGAGAAAACACTCAAGAGCCACATATTCTACATGACACCTTACCTACTTCTCGCGTGGTTGCTATGAATAATGAGGAAAGAAAGATTGTGGCTTCTTCTAGTAGACAATATCCTGATATTCCTATTGGAAGCTATAGACCAAGATCGGAGAGTAATCGTGAGATGACAACCGTTGTCTCTGAAAAAACTGACCATAACAATATATGGACTGAGGAGGCGAAAGAAATTGTTGTACAGAACGATGATATTGATACAAAAGATGATAGCAGTGCTGGTGGTTTACTCGATAGGTCATCAGAGAAACTATTGGGCAATAACCTTAGGTTTTCCTCTCAATCAAAAAGGCCTATTAGGCTATCTCTATTTACATCTGGTTTGTCTTTGAATACTAATACAGTCACTATGCCAAGAGTGGGTGATGGGATATTTAAAGGACAACAAGATAGTTATTCTGTTCGCGAGACTCCGATGTTTGAAGTAGGAAGCTCTGTATTATTCCCCATCACTCGACGATGGTCACTTCAAACTGGTCTTAATTATTCGTGGTACCGTATTGAGATCAAGGATAACAGTTTTGGCTCTAAGGACGACTATATTTTAGATGTCCACTCTCTAGGAATTCCTTTGGATATACAATACACAATTTACAATGCAAAAACATGGAGAATGTATGGTCAATATGGTGTTGGGATAAATATTCCATTCAAATCCACTATTACTGGTTCAGCGGTAAGCGAAGGAGGTGCTACTGTTTCGCTTGATACATCACTCGCTTTTGGAATGGAGTATAATATAACTCATCAGATTGGGCTATATACCTCTTTGGGTGTCACATACGATTTGCTTCAACTGCAAAGTAATTTGCCTAGTGCTGAAATATCTAGATGGCATGGAATGGTTGAAGCTGGTATCAGATTTAATATAAATAGATAAGTAAAACAAGTATGAAAAGGATACTGATACTTGTAGTATTGAGCTTTACAAGTATTTCTGTAGCATTAGCTCAAGGAGTGCTGTATGGAAAGGTGGTTGATAGTAACAGCAAAGAGCCTCTTATTGGTGCTGTGGTTAGTTGCGGTGATATAAGTGTTGCAACAGACCAATATGGCTTCTATAGCTTGCACCTAAATACAGCTGACGTTGTTGTGGTTGAATATGCTTTTTTAGGGTATGAAACAAAGATTTACTCTTTGCAACTATTAGAGGATAAGTTGATGAATGTAGAGCTGGAGGAAGGCTTAGTTGTGTTACCTGAAGTGGTTGTAAAGAAGACTACTTCAAAAAGAGAAATTGGTAGAATCCATATACCCTCATCTACAATTAACACTACTCCTGCCTTACTTGCTGAAGCTGACCCGATAAAGGTGTTTCAGTATCTACCAAGCATACAGCCAGCTAATGAGGGACAAAGTAATAGTGTTATTAGAGGTCAAGCGCCAGAAGCAACACTGCTTATTATAGATGGGATTAATATTTACAATAGCAATCATGCTATGGGCTTACTCTCTACGGTCAATGCCGAAGCCGTGAAAGATATGACTTTTTACAATGGATATCAGCCAGCATCGCTAGGAGGAAGGATGGGTGGTGTCATCAAAATTCAAACAAAGGATGGAGACTTGCAAAATCTGAGAGGCAACATATCGGTCGGAGTCATCTCTGCAAGAGCTAATATAGAGGTGCCGATTATTAAAGATAAATTGAGCCTTAGTCTGGCAGGGCGACGCTCACTCATAGACTTATTTATCCCTTTAGCCACTAAAGATCAGGAGGACAAAACGAACTTTCTCTTTTATGATTCAAATATGAAAGTCTCCTATAAACCTAATAGCAGACTTTCAATCGCACTTAGCGGATTATTAAGTGGGGATAAATTGTGGTCTCAGTCTATGGATAAATACGCCAATAAGTCTAATAATCAGAATTGGAGATGGGGTACCTACGGTGGTAGCCTCAATGCCAATTATATTATTTCACCAAAATGGAGTAGTCAATTAACCGTGTCAGCTTCAGAATTCTGGAGACAAGAACAGATTTCTGTACAAGGGAAAAATGATAAAATGCCTCTAGAGCAAAAGCACAAAAATAAGGTGTCTGAATTTAATGCAAATTGGAGCAATAAGTTTTACTTATATAATCAGCTTACACTACATACTGGCATAGGTGCAATATATCGACTAGCGTCAATAGCTCAGGCTGACCAAGTAAGCTTTTGGGAGGGGAGCGTCTCGTTTGATCTGTATTGGAATATCACTGCTTGGTTGAGAGCTCAAGGAGGATTAAGATTAGAATATCCATATTCTGTCCTTTCTCCAAGAGTAGCTATCTCTGCAGATATAAACCCAAAAACCAATGCAGAGGTGACATATAGCAGAACATCACAGCGTATGCTGACAGCAACAACTAATAATAGCATTCTACAGTCAGATATTTGGTTTGCTACAAGTAGTCAATTCCCACCTTCTATTTCAGACCAAATTGGGGTCACAGTATATAGTAATCCACTCAGATGGCTTCGCTGTTCATTAGGAGGTTACTACATCAATATGAACCGACTGGTAGAGTATAAGGAGGGATTTGTAAGATTGGATAACTACAAACAGATACACGATAGATTATCAGCAGGAAAGGGTTATTCGTATGGACTAGAGATATTGTTAGAAGCTAAGTGGCAGGGTATAGCAACGAACATTTCATACAGCTACACGAAGGTGAAGCATCTTTTTAGTGAAATCAATGGTGGTGAATGGTATAGGCCATACTACGACCGTCCTCACAGATTAATACTCTCTACAAGCTATCAAATAAATGATAAGTGGCTTTTATCTGCAGCATGGAATTATAGCTCAGGGAGTATCCAAACGGTTCCATTGGAGGTACTGCCCATTGCACTGTCCTATCCTAATGAGTTGACACATCGAATAGAGCAAGTTTCTGAGAAAAACAATTATCGATTACCTAGCTATCACAGATTGGATATAGCAGTAAACTATAAACACAGGGGTTGGTCTTTTGCTCTTTCTGTCTACAACGCATACAATAGACAAAATGTGTATAGAGCAGTAATTGATACCGACGAAAATGATTCAAAGAGAATCAAGGGAATGACACTTCTGCCGATTATACCTGGACTTAACATCAAGTACTCATTTTGATTATGAATAAAATAACAATACTATTGGGACTCGTCGTGCTGTTTTTTACTAGTTGCTTCAACGGAAGTAGAGAATTGGAAGTGCCTAAAAGCAAGCATATTTATATCAATTCAATCTCTCCAGCATCTTCCACTGAGCTCAGAGTTAAAGCAGGAATTACTATACCTCTAATAGGAGCAAATGGTAATAGTGAAAATGATATAGAGTTGAGTGCTCACCACAATAGCACCCCTATTGTGGTAAAGAAGGATGGAGCAAGCTTTATTATAAAGCTTGATAGAGAACTAAATGCAAATGATGAGATATCCTTAATCGCTACATCAGAGGGAATCCCCTCCATTTCAACTGTTGCTAGGGTACTTGATGCTCCTAAACTACTCAGAGCTAAAGGAGAATGGGTTCATTTTGATGAAGGTAGCAGTAGAGTGCAAGTAAAGCTTAGCATTGAGCCAACAAAGGAGGTTGCATATTATCGACTTATTGTACGTAGCAAATGGTATTCAGAAAGCTTAGGAGTGTCACCAGGAACTTTATTAGAGCGAAAAATAGTTACATTAGGTAATCCTCTATTTCCTCAGCAAAAAGATCAACTCTTTAATGAAGTTAACAATGCTCCTTTTGCACTCTTATCTTTGAAAAATGAGTCGGACGTGACTTTTAGCTATTATGACGTAAAGCTTGAAAACTCACCAGATGCACCAGTGAAAATGGATTGGGAGTATTCGGCAGAAGTTGAGCTACAGCGGATTTCAAAAGATTATTACCTTTACTTACTCACTTGTATGGATAGTGAAAATAACAATGCCTTTGAAAACCCTATAAAGATTCATTCGAATATTATTGGAGGGTTTGGTATTTTTGAAATATACACACCTCTGACAACTCCCATACTAATGAAGTAGATCGTTCTGAAGGTGGTAACATTCCTCTACTTATTCTGGTAAATGTGCTGAGGCTTTGTGCGAAAGAGTCAAAGTCATATTGGGTTAATTCTATATCTTAATCAACGAAGCATAATGTTTCCGTTCAATAACAGCATTGCTGTGATTGAATAAAAATATGGGTGGTTGCTGAGGTGAATTGTAGAATAATAGGTATCTTTGAGGGAACGAAAAATAATAGGTATTCATTACCACACATCTAACTATAAAATTAGTATTAATATTATGTACGGATCTATCAAAGCACACCTTCAGAAAGAGCTAAAGGAGACAAGAGAAGCTGGTCTCTACAAGGAGGAGCGCATCATTACAAGTGAGCAGTTTGCAGAAATTACTGTGGATCAAAATGGGGAGCATAAGAAAGTGCTCAACTTTTGTGCCAATAACTACCTAGGGCTCTCCAACAACAAGCGACTTCTTAAGGCCGCTAAGGAGACAATGGACAGACGTGGATTTGGACTATCATCAGTTCGCTTTATCTGCGGTACTATGGATATTCACAAAGAGCTTGAGGCTGCGATCAGTCGCTACTTCCACACTGAGGATACCATCCTTTATGCTGCTTGCTTTGATGCCAATGGTGGTGTATTTGAGCCACTTCTCACGGATGAGGATGCCATAATTAGTGATAGCCTTAATCACGCCTCTATTATTGATGGTGTAAGGCTATGTAAAGCAAAGCGCTACCGCTATGCCAATGGCGATATGAAGGAGCTAGAGGAGCGTCTGAAAGAGGCTCAAGCACAGCGTTTCCGTATCATCGTGACTGATGGTGTCTTCTCCATGGACGGTAATGTGGCTCCTATGGATAAGATCTGTGCTTTGGCTGAGAAGTACGATGCCCTTGTGATGGTGGACGAGTGCCACTCCGCTGGTGTGGTTGGTAAGACCGGTAGAGGTGTTTCGGAGAAGTTCGACCTTTACGGACACATTGATATCATCACTGGTACCCTTGGTAAGGCGTTTGGTGGTGCGGTAGGTGGATTTACTACTGGTCGTAAGGAGATTATTGAGCTCCTTCGTCAGAGAAGCCGTCCATATCTATTTAGTAACTCTCTACCTCCTGCAGTGGTGGGTGCTGGTATCGAGCTCTTCAAGATGCTAGAGGAGAGTGATGACCTCCACACTAAGCTAATGGGCAATGTGGAGCACTTCCGCACCAAGATGCTGGAGCTGGGCTTTGATATCAAGCCTACTCAGAGTGCTATCTGTGCTGTGATGCTTTACGATGCCCCACTGAGCCAGAAGTTTGCTGCTCGTATGCTAGAGGAGGGTATCTATGTGACTGGTTTCTACTATCCAGTGGTACCAAAGGGCGAGGCACGTATCCGTGTACAGCTCTCTGCTGCCCACGAGCCTGAGCATATTGATAGAGCGGTGGCTGCCTTTGAGAAGGTGGGTCGCGAACTTGGCGTTATTAAGTAAGCAGAATTTGAAAGGATAGACCATAATATTGGCCTATAATGTGATCATTAGGAGAAGTGGTGGGTGTGCAGTGGACGCATGCCTGCCACTTCTTTTTATATATGAAACGGAACTATTTGATACGTGAAACGAAACTGTTTGATACGTGAAACGGAACGGTTGGGTATAAGGATTAAAAAGGAATGATGCGGACTATTCGAATGACTAGGCTTGCCCTACTACTCCTTGCTCTTTCTATGTGGGGAGGAGAAGTGGGTGCCCAGCAGCTCCACAAGATTGCGGGCTTTGAATATGGGAATATGAAAAGCCCTACAGGGCGTGAGTGGGAGTCGCCTACTCAGCTGAGCTATAATAAGGAGCAACCGAGGGCTTACTTTTTTAGCTTTAAGAGCCACGAGGGGGCTCGTGCCTACCTCCCTTCGGAGGAATGTGCTTACTACAAGAGCCTTGATGGGATCTGGAAGTTTCACTGGGTGGGCAATCCTTCGGAGCGGCCCATGGAGTTTTACAAAACGACCTTTGATACTTCTACGTGGGATGATATCGAGGTGCCGAGTGCGTGGAATGTGGAGGGGATCCAAAAGGATGGCTCCCTGAAGTATGGTACACCGATCTATGTCAATCAGCCTTTTATCTTTCATCATACCGTAAAGGTAGGCGATTGGAAGGGTGGGGTGATGCGGGAGCCGGACCCTACTTGGACCACCTATAAGCATCGTAACGAGGTGGGCTCGTACGTGAGGAGCTTCACGCTACCCGAAGATTGGCAGGGGGAGCGGGTGATGCTCAATTTCGATGGGGTAGATAGCTTCTTTTACCTTTGGATTAATGGGCAGTATGTAGGCTTTAGCAAAAACTCACGCAATCGTGCTGCCTTTGATATTACTTCCTATCTAGTGAAGGGGGAGAATAAGGTGGCGGTGGAGGTATATCGTAGCAGTGATGGATCGTTTCTCGAGGCACAAGATATGTTCCGTCTGCCAGGCATTTTCCGTTCGGTTTACCTCACAGCTCAGCCCGAGGCACATATTAGGGATTTGATCGCCATTCCTTCATTGAGCCATGATTATAAGGAGGGAGCGCTGCAATTGACGGCGGAGCTTCGCAATCAGAGCAAGAGGAGCTTGAAGGGGTATCAACTCCGCTACACACTCTATCGGAATGATCTTTATTCGCAGAACAATCACCTTACTGGTGCCTCGCTTGCTATCGATGTGCCAAATGTAAAGGCCAATGAATACAAGGTGGTGACGGGGAAGTTGGAGCTCAAGGAGCCAGCCCTTTGGAGTGCCGAGGAGCCTCATCTCTATACGCTTATTGTGGAGCTTTTGGACCGCCGTGGAAGGGTGATGCAGACCGCCTCTATCGTCACTGGATTTAGAGAGGTGGTGATCAAGGAGACACCCGCCGAGGAGGATGAATTTGGTCTTGCCGGAAGGTATTTCTATGTGAATGGTAAGACGGTGAAGCTGAAGGGGGTGAACCGACATGAGACGGATCCCGAGACGGGTCAGACGATTTCCAAGGAGCGGATGCTACAGGAGATCGCTTTGATGCAGAGAGGCAATATCAATCATGTGCGGCTTTCGCACTATCCCAATACGCCTATTTGGTATTACCTCTGCGATCTCTATGGGCTTTACCTAGAGAATGAAGCCAACGTGGAGAGCCATGGCTACTACTATGGCGATGCGTCGCTCTCGCATGTGCCTGAATTTAGAGATGCGCATGTGGCAAGGGTGATGGAGATGGCGGCTGCTACGGTCAATTCGCCTTCCATCGTAATCTGGTCACTGGGTAATGAGGGTGGTCCTGGCGATAACTTCAAGGCGGCTTACGAGGCTCTACACCAATTTGATCCTAGCCTACCCGTGCAATACGAGCGGAATAATAGCATCGTGGATATGGGCTCTAATCAATACCCCTCTATTGCATGGACGAGGGAGGCGGTAAAGGGTACCTACGATATCAAATACCCTTTCCATATCAGTGAGTATGCCCACAGTATGGGTAATGCTGGGGGTAACTTGGCCGACTATTGGGAGGCGATGGAGAGTACCAACTTCTTCTGCGGAGCAGCCATTTGGGATTGGGTGGACCAATCTATCTACACCTACGATGCCCTTACTGGTGAGCGGTATATGGCGTATGGTGGGGATTTCGGAGACACGCCGAATGATGGTATGTTTTGTATGAATGGGGTAATGCTCCCCGACCTTACCCCGAAGCCTGAGTATCAGGAGGTGAAGAAGGTGTACCAGAATGTGGCTATCGAGGAGGTGGACTTGGGGAAGGGGCTGATCTCTATCTTTAATAAGCGGTATTTTACCACTCTGAATGACCTGGAGCTGGTGGTGAAGTTGATGCGTGAGGGTGAGGCTGTAGCCGAAAAGGTGGTGCCGATGCCTACCATCCAGCCACGGAGCAAGGCAACTATCGAACTACCTTTTAATCGTCCACAAGTGATGGAGCAGCCGGAGGAGTTTTTCCTTAATTTCGAGCTTCGTCTGAAGCAGGATCGTCCGTGGGCAAAAGCGGGTTTTGTACAGATGGAGGAGCAACTCCTTCTGAAGGAGCGAGACCACTATCTACAGCTATCAGACCTATCTGCTGGGGCATCGCCTCTACAGCTCAAGGGAAGTACCCTCAAGGGGGATAAGTTTGAGCTCTCATTTGATGAGGCTACGGGTTCGATAGAGCAATACACTTATGATGGTGTGGCACTGATTACTGCTGGCAATGGACCTCGCCTTTCGGCCTTTAGAGCACCGGTGGATAATGATAACTGGGCTAGGGATGGCTGGATTGAAAATGGTCTGCACAACTTATCGCATAAGGCGATGAGTAAGGAGGTTCATCGCAATCAGGATGGCTCTATCTCGATCCTCTATGTGGTGGAGAGTCAGGCACCGAATCGTTATCAGCTGAAGGGCGGATATACTGGACATTTTGAGATTGATACAGTCGAGGGGGAGCAGGACTTTAAGTTTGTCACCACTCAGGTATGGACGGTCTATCCCGATGGTTCTATAGCACTCACCGCCAATATCACTTCTAATAAGAAGGGGGTGAATCTTGCTCGATTGGGCTATGAATTGGCAATGGCACCACAGTTTGACCAGCTCACTTATTATGGTCGTGGTCCGCTTAATAATTATAACGACCGAGATGCAGGTGCTCACGTAGGGCTATACAAGAGCAGTGTAGCGGAGCAGTTTGTTCCCTTCCCTAAGCCTCAGAGTATGGGCAATCGTGAGGGGGTAAGATGGACGGAAGTGACCGATGCCAATGGTCATGGCCTCGCCTTTATTGCTGAGGAAGCGATGTCGGCAAGTGTGCTCCCTTGGACAGCGCTTGAGCTGATGTTGGCACCGCACCCTCATCAACTTCCTAAGAGCTCTGGTACTCATATCCATTTGGATCTAGGGGTTACAGGACTAGGCGGTAATTCTTGTGGTCAAGGGGCACCATTGCCGGAAGATAGGATTCTGGGCGACGGTAGTCACTTCTCTCTGCTGATCCGTCCAGCCGGCACTGAAAAGCGCGTATCAATACCAGTGCTATAGTTATAGTATTTGAAAGAAATTCCTTAACTTGCAGATGTGTAAGTCTTATACTTTCTGTCAAAAATAATAAGCCTCAGTGCTTACACAGCACTGAGGCTTATTCAGAATCACAAAAACAATAAACTATTCGATCACAAGTTTTATTTTATAGCTCTACTGCAATATATCTTATCCTACCGTTGGGGAGCATCCCTTTGATGAAGAGGACTTTGTCCTCGCCTCTATTAAGGATGGATTGGGTGATGCTCACCACCTCTTTTTCTGAGCGAATAGGTTGGTTATTGACTTCTAGGATAATGAAGCCTTTGGGAATGCCTGCTTCGGCAAACTTGCCCTGGCGGTCTACCCCTGTCACAATCACTCCATTACTGATGCCTAGTTTGTTAGCAGTCTTCTCGTCCAATGCTTTGAAGGAGGCACCGAGTGAGCTAAAGGAGCTTTGCTCTACGATGCTGGTGGTGCCTTCGCTATTCTTTAGTACTACCTTGAAGGTATGTGACGTGCCTTTACGATCAACGGTTATTTTGACCTCATCTCCAGGGTTGTACTTACTTACCTGCTCTTGAAGCTCTGCCATACTGCGTATCTTTACGCCATTAAGGGAGGTGATAACGTCGCCTACTTTCAGACCTGCTTGCTTGGCAGCACTTGTGCCAGCGAAATCGGCTATAAAGGCACCTTCGGTGACCTTAAGGTCGTACTCTTTGCTTAATTGACTATTGATATTACCTCCCATCACTCCTAGCTGAGCTCTCTGTACTATGCCATACTTCTTGAGGTCGGTGACAATCTTGCTGGCGATGCTCACTGGTACAGCAAATGAGTAGCCTGCATAGTTGCCGGTCTGTGAGTAGATCATGGTGTTGATGCCTATCAGCTCTCCCTTGGTGTTGACTAGAGCACCACCTGAATTCCCTGGGTTGACAGCTGCATCGTGCTGAATAAATGAGGAGATTCGGAGGTCGCCTTGCTGTGCAGCTTGACGTCCTTTGGCACTTACTATGCCTGCGGTGACGGTACTCTGTAGGTTGAATGGATTGCCGATAGCAAGTACCCACTCTCCCACTCTTACGGCTTCGCTATCACCGAATGGTATTGGGTAGAGGTTGGTGGCATCAATCTTGAGGAGCGCGAGGTCGGTAGCGGGATCGGTCCCGATGATTTTTGCTTCGTACTCCTTATTGTCATTGGTGCTTACCGTGAGCTTGGAAGCACCTGCTACTACGTGGTTATTGGTAATGATATATCCGTCGGTACTGATAATTACACCCGAGCCAAATGCTACTTGGGTAGGAGCTTCACCGCTTTCGCCTTGTCCTCCAGGGATGCCAAAGAAAAACTCAAATGGATCGAAAAACCTTGAGGATTGTCTCCGGCTTATGGTTGCTTCACTACGAATATTGACCACTCCATTGATACTTTTCTCAGCGGCCTCTACAAAGTCGGGGGCTCCACTGGAAGATGAAAAAAGTGCGGGGGTCATCTTGGGTTGTTTGAATACCCCACCTGCTTCTGACGTCCTCGCTTCGTACGTTGCGTCTTCACTCTTTAGGCTATTAGAGTAAACGGCCGCCCCTCCCATTGCTCCTATCAAGGAGCAACTCAGTGCTATTCCAGCAATCATTAATCCTTTTTTCATTGTATTCTATGCTATTATTTATTACTTGACTAGTTGCAAATTAAAGGAATAAATGGAACATCTACAACCACTCTAAGCGGTTATTTAACAATAAGAAAGCATACCCCGCGGGGTATGCTCTGATGTTTATAGATGATTAACTTGAGAGAGGTGTCATTTTGCAACATATAATCATTGCAGTGCTTTATGACCGTCGTCCTCTCTTCTTAGACTGTCCTTTTCGAGTGGGCACTCTATTACCCTTGGGTATTTCTTGATCGCCAAATAGACTCTTTATGAGGTCGTTTCGCCCTATCTTCTTAAGGGAGTTGATGATGGCATTTCGCTTCTCTCTTTGATACCAAAAGAAGTATTGTCTCTGGGTCTCCTTGGCTTTCTTTCCTCTAGCTACAGGAATCTCTTGGAGTGTGTAGGGGTGTATACCGCTATAGTAGATGACGGTGGCAACGGTCATTGGAGTAGGGGTGAAGTCTTGCACTTGCTCTAGATGGAAGTTGAGTGACTTGGTGATGACCGCTAACTCTGCCATATCGGCTTCAGTGCAACCTGGGTGGCTACTGATGAAGTAGGGGACAAGCTGCTGCTTTAGCTGGTACTTGCTATTGATTTGGTCGAAGATGTTCTTGAACTTGTAGAAAGTGTCAAAGGAGGGTTTCCTGATGATATCTAATACTTTGGTAGAGGTATGCTCAGGTGCTATTTTGAGCCTTCCCGAAACGTGATTTTGGATCAATTCTTCGGTATACTTCCTTGCCGCCTCCTTAAGGTCGGGCGACTTGTAGTCGTGCACAAGCATATCGTACCTTACACCACTTCCGATGAAGCTTTTTTTGACTCCTGGTAGGGCATCTACTGCCTTATATACATTGAGTAGTGGTCGGTGGTCGGCATTGAGATTGGGGCATATCTTGGGGTAGAGACAGGAGGGACGTAGGCACTTTTGGCAGACATTCATATCCTTTCCATGCATCTGATACATATTGGCGCTTGGTCCACCAAGGTCGCTAATGTACCCTTTAAAGTCAGGCATTTTCGTCACCTTCTTTGCCTCCTCTACAATAGATTCTTGGCTTCTGGAGACGATAAACTTCCCTTGGTGTGCTGAGATGGTGCAGAAAGCGCAACCTCCGAAGCAGCCGCGGTGCATATTGATAGAGTGTCGAATCATCTCGTAAGCACGTATGGTCTTGCCCCTGTATCGAGGGTGTGGAAGTCGGGTGTAAGGGAGTGCGTAATAGCTATCGACCTCTGCCGTGGTGGGGAGAGGGTAGGGTGGATTGACTACGATGACCTCCTCTCCGATCTCTTGATAAAGCCTATGAGCATTGAGCGAGTTGCTCTGCTCCTCAATGTGGCGAAAGTTCTTGGCATACGCCATCTTGCTCTTAAGGCACTCCTCGTGGCTGTGTAGCTTGATATCATCTTCCTTTGGAGTGAACTGGGCAGCAGGTATGGTGTAGGCTACTTGTGGGAGTTGTTTGATATTGTCTAGCGATGCACCTTTATCAAGTAGTGAGGCAATCTCTAGCACCGACTTTTCTCCCAGCCCATAGAGCACTAGGTCGGCATCACTCATATAGGGCATTCCTGGCAGTAGCTTATCCTGCCAATAGTCGTAGTGGGTAAGCCTCCTAAGTGATGCTTCGATGCCACCCAATAGGATAGGCGTATCGGGGTATAGGTCCCTCAGTATACGGGTATAAACCAAGCTAGGATAGTCGGGACGCATATCGGAGCGCTCATCGGGAGTGTAGGCATCATCCGACCTGCGTCTTTTGGCAGCGGTATAATGATTGACCATGGAGTCCATATTTCCTGGAGATACACCAAAGAATAGTCTGGGCTTACCGAGCTTCTTGAAGTCCCTAAGGTCGTCACGCCAATTGGGTTGTGGCACGATGGCCACCCTGTAGCCTGCACTTTCGAGTACCCTACCAATAACGGCATTGGCAAAAGAGGGATGATCCACGTAGGCATCACCACTCATGATGATGACGTCCAGCTCGCTCCATCCTCTTTGCTCTACTTCCTTTTTAGAAATTGGTAACCACTCCATCTACTAATTACTTGCCACTCTTGATTATTGCATAAAAGTAAAAAGCTTAAAAGGTTGCATCAAGTCCTTTTAAGCTCTTACCTATATCCAACGAAGTGAGAAATAATTGATCTCACCAGTGTCGCTTTTATTTTCCCTTATGATTGTCAGCCCCCTCTAATGTTATTTTTGTGTCGAAAGCAGATAGATTACTTCTTCACGTACTCCTTAACCATCTCGTTAGGCACCATCTCCTCCTTGAAAATGTACGCCCCAGTCTTAGGTGACTTCACCATCTTGATAACCTTTGAGAAAGTACGTCCATCGCCTTTCTGCAGCTTCGACATCGCTTTCTTTGCCATAGCTTGCTCCTTCTATTTTATACGTTAATCTATTCCTTGCGTAGACCTATCACTTAATCTCCTTATGTATTGTCATACGTTTGAGGATAGGATTGTACTTCTTCAGCTCCAATCTACCAGTGGTATTCTTCTTGTTTTTGGTGGTAACATACCTTGAAGTCCCTGGCAAACCGCTCTCCTTATGCTCTGTGCACTCTAGTATTACTTGTACACGATCGCCTTTACCTTTCTTAGACATATCTTCCTTGCTTTATACGCTGTGTTTGTTAGTTACTTGTCCAGGACAATTATCTCCTTCAGGTGTCCTTGTGCGTTAGCCCTCTCAAGTGCTGCATTGAGGCCGATCTTATTGATAAGGCGTAGCCCTGCTGCAGACACACGGATTCTGATCCAGCAATCTTGCTCAGGCCAGTAAAAGTTTCTATCAAAAAGGTTTGGCTTAAACGTCCTCTTAGTTCTTCTTAGAGAGTGAGAAACGTTATTACCTGTAATAACCTTCTTGCCTGTGATTTGACAAATTCGTGACATCTCTTATTTATAAATGCTTATATATTATACTTACGATTGGCAAAGTAACCAAAAAAAGACGAGACTACCAAGTTTTTCAACTATTGAGTCTACAAAAACGATCTCTTTCAGCCTCTTAGCTCTGTTACTCAGTCACTGGTTCAGAGGGAGTTTGCTCTGCAGGAGCCTCGGTAGCGGCAGGCGTGTCGCCAAATGGTGTTGCTGCCTCTGGTGCTACTGGCAGGGTAGCCTGGTCAACATAGTCAGAGATCACACTCTCTGATTGGGTGCTTGTGCTGCGTGGTGCCCACTTCACAGAAATAATTGCGAGTACGGCTATAGCAATTGCCAGTCCCCAAGTGATCTTCTCTATCAGGTCGGTGGTCCTCCTCACTCCCATAACGTTGTTGCTTGCTGCAAAACCTGAAGCTAGTCCACCACCTTTAGAGTTTTGGATGGTGATGACGAAGACAATCGCTATGGAAGCCAATACGATCAGTATTGAAAGAAATACATACATACGCTCTTTTTTCTATACTTTTATGCTGTTCTATATACTTCGGATATCCGAGGTGCGTGCCTATAATTGAGCATCCCTTTATGGCTTTTGCTACCTATTTTCCGAATTGTTTTCAATTAGTTTCTTGAGAAAGTTTAATTGTTCGGCAAAGTAACCACTTTTTTTGGGAAATTCCAAATTTATTTGTGTTAATATGCGTTCGGCTCGTTGGTACTTTCCCTGCCGAATGTACATACGAGCTAGGGTTTCGGTGAATAGTTCTTCCTCTGTTTCGATAGGGTGGTCTGCGGAAGTACTTTTTGATGGGAAATTAGATTGCTCGGAGGTTTGTGGAGTGTCGGGTGTTACTCCTATCACCTCTGCTTTCTCGCCCAGGTCTAGGAACTCCGATATTATTTCCTCTGTATTTTGTTGCTCAACTACGGTCTGCGTTGCTGGTGGCGTAGCAGGGGTGGCATCGAGTAGCTCCTCTATGTCCGAGCTATCTTCTGGGTGCTGCTCCAAAAAGGCATCAATGAGTCCGAAGCTGCTGTCTTTGCTTTCGATTGAAGGGGTTTTATCGTTTTGAATAAGAGTAGTAGGGTTGGCATTGAGCTGGGTATAGAGCCTTCGAAGATTTGGTAGTGCTAGTGCTCTTTCGTGGAGCTCGCTGGCATACCTCAGGTCGTTCACCTTGTGTAGGAGTAGCAGTATTAGTGTCTGCAGTGGTGCCGAGTAGGGGTATTGCCTGCTCAGCTCCAGTAGCTCTGGTAGGTGGTGTTTATCGGCGGTATGCGGTTGCTCGATGATTGATTTAAGCTCGTCTTTGGTCATATCTATGGGGCATCAATTTACCAATTCTCTACGGTGGCATTAAAGATCTGATTGATAATATCCTTCGTGAGGTCCTCTATCAATTGGTCTTGCACGTTATTAAACATCTGCGAGCTATCAAAGACGGTAAAAGAGGTGAATTCTCGCTCAAAGCTCTCCTCCTCATTTACCGTGTTGGTATATCTGATATTCACCCTCATCGTCAGCTTGGTCTTAGCCGCATAAGCATCGGCCTGAACCGCTTCTGCCGTAAGGTCATATCCTACGATCTCCCCTTCTATGTTGAGGTCGCCTATCTGATTGGTTTGCGAAAGCCGTGTCTGCTTTTGAAATCTATCCTTAAGGTCCTCAGATAGCTTTTGCGCCAAAGGAGGGTAGACGATGGGGGCTAGGTTTTGAAAGTCAGAAATATGGATGGTCTTTACCTTGGTGTAGTCGATACTGGCTCCATTAAGACTATATGAAACCTTGCATCCCGCCAATATGATTGCCAAGATGGTGCCTACTCCTATAAAGTGAATACTGCTCTTCATTATTTTAGCCCTCTCTATTTAGTTTACGGTATAACGTTCGCTCTGATATATCCAGATCTTCGGCTGTTTGTCGCCTAGCACCGTGATTTTTCTTCAGTACATAGTCAATGTACCTCTCCTCCATCTCCTTGAGCGTTATTACTTTGCCATCTTCTAGCAGGTCGTGGAAGTCCTCCGCATGAGTTAGCTCGCTCTCCTCCTCCTGTATCCCTAGGTCGGTAATGGGGTTGTGAGCTGGAGCGGCTAGGCTTTGGATAGGCTGGGTAGCCATGTGCTGGCTTTGTAGCAGTCTGTAGAGGAGCTGAGTCAATTCCCCTACATTGCCCTGCACATCTCGCAGCATCGTATAGAGTGCTCCTAGAGTGGCATTGTTTTCAAGTGTATCCCCTCCGGCTCTATTGTCGAAGTTTTGACCATTTGGCTGGTGTGGAGCGTCTCCTCCCCTATAGTAATCAGAGATGATGGCTGGGTGGCGTACAAGCGCATTGGTAGGTAGGTGTGCAAGCAGCACTTCGGAGGTCACCACTCTATCCTCCACTAAAACACTTAGTCGCTCCACAAGATTGCGCAATTCACGAATATTGCCAGGCCATGAGTAGGTCTCTAGTAGCTCCCTCCCATCCTCACTAAGGCGGATAGGTGGCATCTGGTATTTATCTCCAAAGTCGCCAGCAAATTTTCGGAAGAGTAGAGAGATGTCATCGCCCCGCGCCCTTAGCGGTGGCAACTCTATCGTGACCGTATTGAGACGATAGAGGAGGTCTTGCCTAAATCGACCACGTTTTACGGCTTCTGCTAGGTCCACATTGGTGGCAGCAACCACTCGGATATCGGTACGCTGAACTTCCGAAGAGCCTACCTTCATAAATTCTCCCGACTCCAGCACGCGCAATAGCCTTGCCTGAGTGGCCAAAGGGAGCTCACCTACTTCGTCCAAAAAAATAGTCCCTCCATTAGCCACCTCAAAGTAGCCTCGACGCTCGGTGACGGCATCGGTAAAGGATCCCTTCTTGTGACCAAATAGCTCGGAATCAATCGTGCCCTCAGGGATAGCACCGCAGTTGACCGCTACATACGGGCCATGCTTGCGAATGCTATTTTGATGTATGAGTTGCGGGAAAGCTTCCTTTCCCACGCCACTCTCTCCAGTAACCAAGACGCTTACATCGGTCGGGGCGATGAGCAAAGCCACTTCTATCGCACGAGTGAGCCCTGCCGAGTGCCCCACAATCCCAAGCCGGCGCTTGGCTTCTCCTACTTTGTCGCTGTACTTATTCATATATATATTATACCAGTCCTCTCTTATTTAGTATTCCTCAAAGGTACCTCTTTTTAGTTAATATCTAAAATGTGTGGCATCAAAAGCGAGGGTTATGCATTAGAGATGTCAATCGTGGGGATCCCCATTCACCCAGAGTTTCAAATGGCTAAATAAGGTGGAAAAACTAACTAAAAGAGGGCTGTGAACCCCCCCCTTTTATAACTAGCTGTAATTCAATGTTATACGGAAGCGTTTGCCGAGATGCAACTAAGCGATCGGCGAGATGCAACTAAGCAAAAGCTTTCTTGCAACTCGGCAAATGCTTAGTTGCAACTCGCCGATTGCTTAGTTGCAAGAAGGATTTTACCTGATTATATTGAAGTAAATATCTTGTTGCAACGTTCCATTTTCCTTCCTTGTATTAGGCAAAAAATAGCATCTTTATCCTATTCTATAGCCATCTTAGGATGAGCCAAGAAGGGAGCTTTTAGGTCGGCTGGGGTATTAATCTCAAAATTTATTTATAAGTTTGCAATACGTACAGAGAATATATTAGTATATGAAGAGAAAAATAAGTGGTGGTAGTATTGTGCCAGAGCCAGCATTGAGGCGACTCCCTTGGTACTTAGCGTATGTCAAACTATTAGAGGCTCAAGGTGAGAAGGTGGTTTCTTCTACTCATATTGCCAAGAGTACAGGGGTGGATTCGGCACTCGTGGCTAAAGACCTCTCCTATGTTTCGATCGTGGGAAAAACGCGTGTGGGATATGATGTGGCTGAGATGGTGGAGGTACTGGAGAGCTTCTTGGGCTTCAATCTATCGCACAAAGCTTATATATTTGGAGTGGGCAATCTAGGTGCCGCCTTGATGCACGATAGAGGGCTCTCTCAGTTTGGTATGGATATTGTGGGGGGCTTTGATATCCGAGATGAAGTGGTAGGTGAGGTGATAGGTGGGTCGCCAGTTTATCACTTATCGGAGCTTAAGGAGCGGCGAGATAAGGAGGTATCCATAGGGATATTAACCGTGCCAGTGGATGTCGCCCAGGAGGTGACCGATAAATTGGTGGAGTGTGGGATCAGTGCTATCTGGAATTTTACCCCATTTAGAATTATGGTGCCAGACCATGTGGTGGTGCAGAATACCTCTATTTACTCACACCTTGCTGTGATGTTTCATAGAATTGATGAGGCTATTAGTGGGTTATGAAACTCTTTAGCTCGTGGGTGTCTGGAGCTGCGGAGATAAGGCACTTTGTGGCACGGCCCGACAATGTATTGAGTAATTCGGGTAAGGATTTTTACCAACCCGATTGGATGCGAGGAGTGGAAGCCAAGGCTATGTGGCTTGTCCGTATCAGCAAGGTCGCTAAGTGTATTGACCCAGCCTTTGCCAGTAGATATTACGAAAATCTGTCGGTGGGGGTCTCTCTGAGAGCCAAGGAGTTGGATAGTAGCTTGCCTGAGAGTATGAAGGAGGATTTCGATTGCTCCCTCTTTCGGTGGAGTGAATGGCTAACGTATGACGAGATGAGCCAGCACTCTATGAAAGGTGTGAAGATGCTAACTACTGATCACCTCGAGGAGGCGCATCAATTGATGCTCCCTGAGAGGACTTTGATAGAGGCCGTCATCACTGAGCTCAGTCGGTACTACCTCCTCAAGATAGGCGATCTAGTGGCTATACCAGCTATGGAGCAGGTGTGGGAGATGGAGCGAGAGCAGGGCCTATTTATTTGTAATGAGCAAAACGAAGAATTGGTATTCTTAAGGATTAAGTGAGTATGAGACAATTACTGATTTGGGGCAAAAGTCTACTGGTGAGTACCGCCCTACTATTATGGGTGTGGGGAAATAATGCCAGTGCTCAAGAGACTGGAAGTGCCAAGACCTATAGCCCTGTGCTAACTGGAGCACCTATCTTATCGATTACTCCCGATGCCAGGAGTGCCGGAATGGGAGAGGTGGGGTTGACGACAACAGCCGATGCGCACTCTATATATCACAATATCTCTAAGCTTGCCTATATAGATAAGGAGTGGGGCGTCTCATTTGTCTATACCCCTTGGCTCTCTGAGGTGGCTAAGGATATCAATCTCTCCACCCTCACTGGGTATTACTCTTGGGGAAATACAGGCGAGATCAATCATGCGATGTCGGCCTCTCTCAGATATTTCCATATCGGAGAGGCGATGGCTTTTCAGCGTGAATTTATGATCCCGACGACTATTGTCCCATACGAATTGGCTGTGGATCTAGGTTACTCAATTGCCCTTAATCAACACTGGGCATTGGGGGCTTCTATGCGTTATTTGAGGAGTGACTATAATTACTCAGTGGGCGAGGTCAAAGGGTTGATCAATAACTTCCTCGTAGATATTTCGGCTACCTATCAGACAGGTCTTACGTTCTCAAATGATATGAAGGGGGCACTTAGAGCGGCTGTGGCCCTCAATAATGTGGGTGGTAAGATGAGCTATGATGGTGGTCGCTCTTCTCTTTTCGCTCCCGCCAAGATGAGAGTGGGGGTTGGGCTCGATCTCGATGTCGCACCACAGCATCAGGTAGGGCTACATCTGGAGGCCAATAAATTATTAGCTCCTACCTTCAATCCTAGTGATCGGAAAGCTCCTGACGCTTACAATAAGATGAATATGTGGCGAGCTATGGGGAGCTCATTTGGTGATGCTACTGGTGGCGCCTCGGAGGAGTTCAATGAAGTAATGTGGTTGGTGGGTGCAGAATATACCTATGACAGCCGCTTCTTTGTTCGCTCAGGCTATCATTATCAGCACCCTACCAAGGGAACTAATAGTGGTTTTACTTTGGGGTTAGGATTTATTTATGAGTGGGCAAAGGTGGACCTTTCCTATTTCCTAGCTACTCAGACCAATTCACCTCTTAATAATACATTCAGACTGGGTGTAGGAGTTAATTTTTAGTTCTATGGTACCATTTAGAGTAGGCCAAGGGTATGATGTCCATCGTTTTGAGTCGGGACGAGAGCTATGGCTTGGAGGGGTGAAGATCGAATACCCTTTGGGGCTGAAGGGGCACTCCGATGCCGACGTGCTACTGCATGCGATTAGTGATGCATTGCTTGGAGCTTTGGCACTGAGGGATATCGGCTATCACTTTCCCGATAATGACCCTAAGTATAAGGGAGCTGATTCGAAGCAGCTGCTGAAGGGAGTGGCGAGGCTTGTGCTCCAAAAAGGTTATAAGGTGGGGAATATTGATGCCACGATTGTGGCCGAGCAGCCCAAGATAAATCCGCATGTGCCCGCAATGCAGGAGGTAATTGCACAGCTGCTCTCAGTAGACGTTGATCAGGTATCTATCAAAGCAACGACTAATGAGCAGATGGGGTTTACAGGACGTCAGGAGGGGATCTTGGCACTTGCTACCGCTTTAGTCTATAGGGATTGAAGCGCTTGAGCCCATACTGGATGAGCAAAACAATTTTTCTTGGCTAGATATTTGGTGGTTTGAAATAATTGTCGTACCTTTGCAAAGCAAAAGAGGAGAGATGCTCCTAAGATTGCAAAACATCTGCGGAAATAGCTCAGTTGGTAGAGCACAACCTTGCCAAGGTTGGGGTCGCGGGTTCGAGTCCCGTTTTCCGCTCTTTTGTCCAAAAGCTTCTTTGTAGTTTTACAAGGAAGCTTTTCTTCTTTTGGAGAGCTTCTTACGAGCATATACCTACTTGTAGGTACTTTTATGCTTTTATTGCTTGTTTATTTCCCTAATTATGATTAGCTTTGTAACGAATGAGGGGCTAAGTGCTCCAAAGAAATAACTAATTATAAATAAAAGGTAAAGTATGGCAACAAAAAGTTTGAAGGGTACACAGACCGAGAAGAACCTAATCTTTTCTTTTGCTAATGAGAGCCAAGCACACGCTCGTTACAGCTTCTTTGCAAGCCAGGCGAAGAAAGATGGTTTCGTAGAGGTGCAAGCTTTCTTTGAGCAAACTGCAGACCAAGAGAAGGCACACGCTAAGAGATTCTTTAAGTTCCTTGAGGGTGGAATGGTCAATGTAAATGCAGAGTTCCCAGCAGGTACTATTGGTACTACTCTTGAAAATCTAGAGACTTCCGCTAAGCTAGAGCATGAGGAGATGGAGAGCGTATATCCTGGATTTGCTGAGACTGCAGAGAAGGAGGGCTTCCCAGTTATTGCTGCTGCTTATAGAGCTATTGCTGTTGCAGAGGGCGAGCACTCTAGAGTGTACAGTGAGTTTGCTAAGCGTATCCGCGAGGATAAGATGTTTGAGAGCGATAAGGAAGTGGTATGGCAGTGCCGTAAGTGTGGTTTCCTTATGAAGGGACTTAAAGCTCCAGCTAAGTGCCCTGCATGTGAGCATCCAAGGGATCACTTCCAGAGACATAGCGATGCACCTATTGCACCTATCTCAACCCTTTAATTGGGTGATTCAATAGATTGCTATTGACATGAATAAAGGCGGGTAACCTATGGGTTATCCGCCTTTATTCGTAGTTAGTCGAAAGTCGCAACTCTCTCTCTCTTCGTGGGTCTGTACTTATTCAGGTTACTTGAAGAGGTCGGCGATGTCGTCGCGGGAGAAGCTCTTCTGGATCTTATCGGTTTGGATAATATCTTCGGAGAGGGAGCGTTTGCTCTCTTGTAGCTGTAGGATCTTCTCCTCAATGGTCTCTTTGCAGACTAGGCGATAGGCATTGACGTGCTTCTCTTGCCCGATGCGGTAGCTTCGGTCGATGGCTTGGTTTTCTACTGCAGGGTTCCACCAAGGGTCGATGAGAAAGACGTAGTCGGCAGCGGTGAGGTTGAGCCCTGTGCCACCCGCCTTGAGGGAAATGAGGAAGACCCGTATCTCATCATCCTCTTGAAACTGCTGGACCACCGCCTCTCGATTGGTGGTGGAGCCATCGAGGTAGACGTAGGGGATGCCCTCTAGCTCTAGTCGCTTCTTGACGAGTGCGAGCATAGAGGTGAATTGTGAGAAGACGAGGGCTTTATGCTCTGACTCAATATCGCGGAGGTTACGCATCAATATATCTAGTTTGATCGACTGTGTCCCGTAGTCCTCGCTCTCTGTGGAGATGAGAGCTGGGGAGTTGCAGATCTGTCGTAGCTTGGTGAGAGCTTGGAGTACCATCATCTGTGCCTCTCCTTCGCTAGAGTTCTCCATTTCGCTAAGGAGCTGCTCGCGGAAGTGCTCCTTGTGACTGTCGTAAACCTTTCGCTGCTCCTCCTTCATCTCGCAATAGAGGACTGTCTCTGTCTTATCGGGCAGTTCGGTGGCTACTTGCTTCTTTGTCCTACGAAGGAGGAAGGGCTGTGTCATATCCCGAAGTAGGTGAGTGCTTCGCTCATCGCGTTGCTTATCAATCGCATTGGCAAAGTTTTGACGGAAATGGTCCATACTACCAAAGATACCTGGATTGAGGAAGTTCATCTGGGCGTAGAGGTCGAAGGTATTGTTTTCAATCGGAGTACCTGTGAGGGCAAGGCGATGGTTCGCTTGAAGAAGACGCACTGCCTTGTATCGCTTGGAGAGTGGATTCTTAATCGCTTGGCTTTCGTCGAGTATAGCATATTCAAAGGTGATTTGAGAGAGCTCCTCAATGTCGTTGGAGACCACTCCATAGGTGGAGAGGATGATGTCGTACTGTGAGAATAGCTCTCTTAGGGAGGCTCTATCGCCTCCTCGGTAGACTAGATAGGTGAGGGAGGAGGCAAACTTATCTAGCTCTTTTTGCCAATTGAATAGCAGTGAGGTGGGTAGCACGATGAGGTGTGGGGGTAGTGGCTTTTTGCCACTTTGCTCCTTGAGGTGCTGGAGTAGGGTGATGACCTGTAGGGTTTTTCCTAGTCCCATATCGTCGGCAAGGCAGCCTCCTAGTTGGTTTTGGTTGAGGAATAGTAGCCAATCGAAGCCACTCTGCTGATAGCTTCTCAGCTCAGCATTGATTCCTTTTGGGATAGGGTGGGGAGTGAGCTTAGTGAGGTTTTGAAGTCGGCGACGGCGCTCCATCATCTCCTCTATGTATTTAGGTCGCTTGGGGAGGTCGTCGTAGAGCTGATCAATAATATTGAATTGGTAATTGGAGATCTCTAACTTGTCTTTGCGTAGTCGGCCAACTTGGAAGTATCGGGCATACCGTTCTAGCCACTCCTCGGGGAGGATTCCGACGGTACCATCGGAGAGCTGTATGTATTGGCTCTTATTCATCACACTCTTCCGTACCTCTTGTAGCGAAGCTGTCTGTTTGCCAAACTTGATATTGATCTTGAGGTCAAACCAATCTATCCCACTCGAAGTGGAGATGGAGATGGTGGGGGTATGGAGGTTGTAACGGAAGTTTTTCAGACTCTCAGAGCCATAAATCTGTACCCCTTTATTACGTAATTTTTCGCTAGAATTGAGGAGCCAGTTATCCTCCATCAGTTGCTCTCCTGTAAGGGTGAATTCGATAGCTGCGTCATCGAAAGAGGGATGCAGACTGCGGAGGTACTCTAGGTACTGGTTCTCGAAGTCGGCATCACGCTCTAGTAGTGTATTGGTCTCACGGTCGTAAAGAGGGGCTCTATCAGTTAGAGGTATTGAGTCTTCACCGTACTGTATTGCTGGGGTGAGGCGGATAGTCCCCTCATCAGTATCGGTGAGAAAGAGTTGAGCTGTGGCTTGCTCTGCTTGCAGTTGTTGCTTATTATGTACTTCTGAATTGATTTCAAAGAGCTTGCCGAGGGGTTTGATGACCGTATCGTAGAGCTTTGGTAGATCCTTTGGTTGGTAGAGGATCATCGGCTTCTCTCTATTGAGTACCTGTAGGTGGTAGTTAAGCATCTGATAGTCCCCTGCCGACCTGAAGATGTAGACCTCCTTGTAGTCAACAATCACAAAAGCTTGGTGGATCATCATGGTGTCGGGGTTGATCTCTATCTCTTGGTCGCCTGCATGTAGGGTGGGGCGAAGCTTTATCAATTGCTGATTAAAGTCGGTCTGGATAAGATCAAGGCGAACCTCTGCTAGTTCGTCGTGAAGCTCTAACTGCGTAAGTCGCTCAAGCCCCTTTTGTTCGAATTTCTGAATATCGAACTTGTCAATGTATAGATAGAGGGGGTGTTGTTTTAGGATACCCCTGAGTTGATGTATGGTAGCCACAGACTCTACGGAGGGCTTGTATTCCCACGAGCGCTCGTCTATCGTATTGCTAAGCTGTAGGTAGGAAGTAGCGTGTAGTGCCTCCTCATCGGTGAGGTTGGAGAGCTGGAGGGTGAGCTTCTCAATATTTTGGAGGGTGACGAAGTTGAGATTGAGCTTACCCGAGGCAGCTAGTTTGCCACGAGCTGGTAACGGTAGCCAGCACCGATTGATATTGCTATTAAAGCGATATGAGATAGGAGAGATATAGAAGAATAGTTGAAACCTATTCTGTGCCAACTTTCGAGAGAGCTCGGGGTCTACTTTGGATGCAGTACTCTTAAAGTTGAGACCTAGTGCCTTTAGAGTATCTGCGGGGTCTGAGATGCAAAGGTCATCGGGTTGCATCAGCATATAATGCCCATCCTGGTCGTAGGCAAGTTGTCCCTCTGTGCGAAGTGGATCCTCCTCAGGAAGCTTGGCTTGTAGGTCGGCAATGAGTTGGTCTCTTCCGTAGTCTGGATTGAAGAAGAGCTCGGGAAGGGTCTCCTTGATGCTGGTCAATGCTACTTCAATATGCCTGCAGGGGGACCACTCCTCATAAGACTTACATTCCGTGCAGGTGCAGGTGGCTGTAATGAAGTGGGCTGGGATATCAACCTCAAAATCCTGCTGCTGTAGTTGAATAGAGTCGTGAACAGTAGTCTTTACTTTGCCGTTATCTATATCTATCTTTTTGTAGCTTATTGTATCCGATCTCTTACGGGTGCAGACTAGATCCATCGTCAGTTCATCGATTTGGTAGCTCTCTGTTAGTGGAATGTGCAGACCTTGAGATATGGGTGACTTCTTATTTTTAAGTAATGGAGAGTCGTGATAGGTGCCTTGCTCTGAAGGGATCATAAAATAGAGAGCCCGTAGGATAGACATCTGTGTTGTCTTTTGGTCGAATCCAAATAGGTTCTTAGGAAGGTCCTCAAATTGGATGGTTTTATTGGTGAAATTGACGGTGGCGGCTACCATTCTTTCACCTAGCTCAGCACTAGAATAACCAGTCAGTGTAATCGAAAGAATAAAAGACACCACGGATTTATCATTAGGCAAAGGAAAGGCATAGCTCGGGAGAGCTGTGAGGAATAAGCTTTCTGAGATGGTCTCCTCATCAATCTTATTATCAGCTATGTACTTGGTAATTATTTCTTGAAGTGGGTGAATTGCTCTATCTGCCATACGAACTCATTAAACCTATTCTTATATATTCTGTAAAGGTACCCAATTCTACCGTAATAGATGCAAAAAGGGGTAGACGACACTTCGTCTACCCCTCGGGACATATTGTCTTTACGACTACTTACTTACCGGCTGCCTCTTTTGCCTCCTTGATCATCTTGGCATTAGGCAGAATGAATATCTCTACTCGGCGATTCTTAGCTCTATTCTCTGGGGTTGAGTTGTCCACTACAGGTTGGTCTGGTCCTACCCCTTCGCTAGTCATACGAGCGACATCTACATTGTAGCCACGTAGGAAGTTGCGAACACTCATGGCACGCTCCTCAGAGAGTTTCATATTGTACTCATACCTACCAGTGGCATCGGTGTGGCCAATAATCTTGATATCGGTATCAGGATTGGCATTCATATTCTCTGCAAACTTGCGGAGAGCGTCACGCGATGCTTGGTTGAGTGTGCTAGAGCTAGTAGCGAATAGGATGCCACTATCAAAGGTAACGCGGATCGCTTCACCATTATTCACTGTCTCTACAGTGGCCTCTGGTATCTGCTCCTCTAGCTCCTTAGCTTGCTTATCCATCTGATCGCCGATGATACCACCCGCAGCACCACCCAGGGCGGTACCTATTGCGGCACCCATAGCGGTATTGCCAGCCACCTTACCGATACCGGCTCCGATAGCTGCACCAGCGGCAGCACCAATGCCGAGACCCTTTACTGAATTAGATGCCCCGCATCCGCTCAGTAGCAGACCTAATGATACTGTAGTTACTCCTAAAATAGATTGAAACTTTGTCATAATTCTCTTCTGTTAAATGGTTAATCCTCTTCCCCCAATGATTCATCAAATTCTTGCTGTAGCTGTAGCAGCAGTACCAAGTCCTCCTGACTGATATCTATGTCTTGCTCATCTTCAGCAGCTGTCTTTTGTACGAATTGATAGAGGTCGTCAATATCTATCTCCACCTCATCTTCATCACCCTCAATGTCCTCGGTGTACTCATCCCATAGCTCAAAGAGATATAGGAGGTCTTGGTCTAGGAGGTCATTGATACGCTCCATATCCTTAGTCTCTTCTCGAACGTAGTCCAGTAGCTCTTCATCGTACCAATCGAGCTCGTCATCATCCTCGTAGTCCTCTAAGTCGAGGTCTTTCTCTGAGTCATAATCTTGCTCCTTCATAGCCCTTTATCTCTATAGAATTAGTCATTACCTAGCGGGGTGCTTCCCCTTTACATTCTTACACAAAAGTAGGTAAATAAATGATACAAGCCACTTATTTCCTTTGATTTAACTAAAAATACCACTTCCTACTCTGATGAAGGTAGCTCCGTGCTTCAGTGCCAAAGGGTAGTCGTGAGTCATCCCCATAGAGAGCTCAGAGAAGTGTGGACTCCCCTTGAATGCTCCCTCCTTGAGGCTTTGGAATAACTCCTGTAGGTGTGCGAACTGCCCCTCCACCACACTCATATCATCGGTGAGGGCGGCCATACCCATCAGCCCACAAATCTGGGCATGCTTAAGCTCCTCTATCTCACCACTCTGGAGGAACTCTTGAAGCTCATCCTCGGTAAAGCCGTGCTTAGTCTCTTCGCCTGAGATGTGTATCTGTAGAAGTACTGGCAACGTCTCACGCCCTAGTCTCACACACTGCTTCTCCACCTCCTGTAGTAGTCGAAGGCTATCGATGCTGTGTATCATAGAGACAAAGGGCACCACGTACTTCACCTTATTCCTCTGTAGCGTACCGATGAGGTGCCACTCTATATCCTTGGGTAAGTGCTCTTCCTTAGGGAGTAGCTCCTGAACACGGTTCTCACCAAAAAGTCGTTGACCCGCATCGTATGCTTCCATCACCTCTGCCTCGGTGTGGTACTTAGATACCGCAATGAGCTTTGTACCCTCTGGGAGCTCTCGTCGGAGTGTCTCTAGCCGCTCTTTGATACTCACTTTGCTTCCTCCCCAGTATTTATTTGGTACTTAAATACGTCCATGTAGGTGGTCTCTGTGATACTTGCCACCTCGTAGTCTCCGAGCGTATCCTTCATCCCTTTGTGGAGGTTCTCAAGTGCCTCATCGAGGTCATCGGCTTGTACGATTATCTGCACAAACTTCCGCTTCTCCACCCCTGCCTTTTCGTCGAGGGTGATGAAGCCCACCTTGCTCTTGTAATATCGCTCGCTCTTATCATCAAGGAAAAGCTCGTACAGGCGTACCTTACGGACGCTGTCTACAATGTAGCTTCCTCGGCTGTGCATCTCCTCAGAGATACGGGTCTCTGCCTCTGTAAAGGACTCTGCATCTACCAGGTAAGACTCACTTACCTTGCGCATCTTTCCCGATTGATTAATCTCCTTTTCGTATGTTATTTTGCAGTCAAACCAACTCATATTATTTATCTAGATTCTCTAATGTTACAGATTTTACTTTGGTCTCTCTTATGATTTCATTGAGGGCTGTGCCATCGTCGAGGCTAGGGGAGGCATCCGTGAGGACTGTGATCTTACTCGCTAGTCCATGGCGGACTAGATCCTTTAGGCTATTGAGCACACAGACATTCCCCGCTAGACCGCAGAGTAGAATCTCCTCGGCACTCTCTAGCTCCTTAGGGTAGCTATCCTCAAAAGCACTGTACTGATCGCGGTCTAGATCGCACCCTTTCTCTATAAAACTGATAGGGCAGGGAAGTGCAATGAGTGCCTCCATTAGAGGCTCCCAAATGGCAGCTCCCGTGCTATACTTTACGCAGTGGGTAGGCCAGATGCCACCATTGGGCTCAAAGCTACAATGCTTGATAGGGTGGGCGTCCATGGTCACAAAGACTTGGTCGGCTGCGATCTTTGGCAGTGCTGTAGCCAAACGATCCATTGCCTCCGAGGCACCTCCTACTGGGAGGGTACCTGTGATGAAGTCCAATTGAGGGTCTACTATAATTAAAGCTCTTTTCATAATGCTATCTATATTGCTTGGTGGTAATCAAGTGATTCTTTAGTGGTGTAGCGTACATCTCCAGTATCTTCTCTTTCAAAAACTGGTGATGCTCCGGCGCTGCCTCTACCTTAGCTATCTGCTGGGCTAGGTACTTCTCAAAGGTTGCCTTCTCCTTCTCGCTATACATTTTGGCAAACTGCTCACCGCCATGGAGTGCATCAAAAGCAACGTAATTATTGGGGTAGAAGCGGTAAAGGGTGAATATCTGTCGGTCAATCTCCTCGGCTACTAGCTTCAGAACCTCCTGCTTCGTCTCAGCTGCTTGTGTGATAGTAGAAAGGTCGTAGAGGGTCTCGCCGATGGCAAAGTGTACTCTCCCCTTCTGCCCTTCTAGCCCTGTCTGCATATTGATGAGGTCGTCTAGTGGCGCCTTTTTCCACGACGGATCCAGCTTCTTAGCCAGCATCTCCTTTGCTTTGAGATAGTCACAAGGATCGTACTCGTAGGTGATCGCCACAGGCGTAATGTGCAGTTTGCTGAGGAGCTCTGCTTCACTCTCTCCTCGATCGGCACTGAGGGTAAGCATCTTGAGTACCGCAGTCTGGGTGCGGTCATCGGAGTTTTTGCGTCGCCCTTCACTCTGTGCCAGCCATACAGAAGCCTCACCACCAGCCACTGAGCTTAGGATATAATTAGAGAGTCGCTTGCTCTCTATCAGCATCTCACGCATGGAGGGGCTTCGCTTTACGATAAAGGCATCGGCCAATCGCACCACCACCCTTATCCATTCGCTAATAAGTAGGTTATCCCCAATGGCGATGCGGGGAAATCCTAGTCCCGAGCTGTAGAGTAGGTAGTTGAGAAAGGCAGAGTCGAGAATGATATCTCTATGATTCGAGATAAAGAGTTGCTTCTCCTCACCACGCTTTACCAACTTGCTCTTGCCTGAGATAGTGAGCGAAAAGGTAGAGTCCTTGAGGATTGCTTCAATCACTGGCTTGAGGAAAGTCTCCTTGAAGTTGTAGATGGAGGTCGATCTCTCCACCATCTTATCTAATTGCTCCCTAGTGATATCCCCATAGAAGTGATGGAGGATACCCTGAACCTCCTCTTGTTGGACTAGGTGTGCTACCACCTCCTGTACCTCGCTATCAATATAAGGGCGTATGCTCTCAAAATATATGTCGTCGGTCTTCATCATGGCTATTTATCTCTCTTATGGTTTTCTAAATGATACTGGATAATACTCATCAATACGTCGCCCACCTTCTTGCCATCGGCATGTACCTGCTGAGGGATAAAGCTGGTGGCTGTCATGCCGGGAGTGGTATTGACCTCGAGGAGCACTGGTACCCCCTCCTCAATGATAAAGTCTACTCTAATAATTCCCGACGCCCCGAGATATCCATAGATCTCACGAGTGAGTTGCTGAATCTCAGCCGTCATCTCGGGTGAAATGCGGGCGGGAGTAATCTCCTCCACTGCACCATTGTACTTCGCATCGTAGTCGAAGAATTGATTTTTCGGCACCACCTCCGTCACGGGAAGGATATGCAGTCCCTCACCATCTTTGTAGGCTCCGCAGGTAACCTCAGTGCCGGTAATCAATCCCTCGATCAGCACCTCATCGGCTTCGCTAAAGGCTAGTTCCACCGCTGGTAGAAGGTCATTCACTTCGTCCACTCGGGTAGTAGCTACGCTGCTCCCTCCAGCATTAGGCTTTACAAAGGCGGGCAAGCCGGGCTCTACCGCAAGGATAATAGGACGAATAGGATCGCCCTTCTGCAACCTTACACTTGGCGCAATCTTGATGCCGAAGCTATGGAGAAAGTGCTTGCAGAGGTACTTATTGAAGGTGAGTGCACCGATGGCTGTGGGGCAACAGCTATAGGGGATCCGTAGCATATCTAGGTAGCCGGTGAAGAGCCCATCCTCCCCAGGCGTACCGTGGATGGTAATATAGGCGTAGTCAAAGGTTACCTTGGTGCCATCAATCTGAACGGAGAAGTCGTTGCGGTCAATGGGGTACTCCTTTCCCTCTAGCTGTACCACCCATTTCTCGTGAGTGATGAGCACGGGGAAAATCTCCAGTGGTGCCCCTTCCAAAAAGTGGAGGATGCCCTCTCTACTCTTGAGGGAGACCTCATATTCATTACTGTAGCCACCTGCTACAAGAGCTATCTTAGGGTGTTGATTCATACCTCTATAGGTTCAATGGAGCCAGCCTCTACATATCGTCTCCACTTCTCTAGTAGTGCCGACATATCCTCTGGCAAAGGTGAAGTAAAATCCATCTGCTCCTTCCTCACAGGGTGATAAAAGCCAAGTGTCTGGGCATGTAGTGCCTGTCGGGGGCAGAGAGCAAAACAATTCTCAATGTATTTCTTGTAATTGGCAAAGCGATTGCCTCTAAGTATTTCATTCCCACCGTACCGCTCGTCATTGAAGATCGGATGCCCAATACTCTTCATATGGGCACGGATCTGATGAGTTCGACCAGTCTCTAGCTGGCACCTAATGAGTGAGACATATCCCAGCTCTTCCTCCACCTTGTAGTGGGTGACGGCTGTTTTTCCGACCTCTCCCTCGTAGGGAAAGGTGGTCATAATCATCCTATCCCGAGGATCACGTGCTAGGTTGGTGCGGATCGTCCCCTCCCGCTCCTTTGGACGCCCCCAAATGATTGCTTGGTACTCCCTACGAGTACTCTTCTCAAAGAATTGCCGTGCAAGAGCTGTCCGAACCGTAGGCTCCTTGGCTATCAATAGCAGACCACTCGTGTCCTTATCAATGCGATGGACGAGCCCCACATTGGGGTCGTTGGGGTCGTACTTAGGGTCGTCCTTTAGATAATAGGCAAGGGCATTGAGAAGGGTGCCCGTATAATTGCCGTGACCTGGGTGAACCACCAAACCTGCTGGCTTATTGACCACCATTAGGTAAGGATCTTCGTAGAGAATATTGAGAGGGATATCCTCGGGGATAATCTCTAGTTCGTAGGGAGGTCGCTCTAACCGCAGTGAGACTACTTCGCCAGGGCGCACCTTGTAATTAGATTTCACCGCCCTATCATCCACAAAGAGGGCACCCGCCTCAGCGGCTTGCTGAATGCGATTGCGACTAACCTTGGGCATACGATCTACCAAGAAGCGGTCAATGCGTAGGGGCGTCTGCCCTTTATCTACCACGCAAGAGAAGTGCTCGTAGAGCTGCTCCTCTAGGGTCGGCTCCTCCTCTTCTAGAAGGTCCTCCTCTTCCGTTGCTTCGTAGTCTATGTACTTATCTATCGCCATGGGGCTTTACTCAAAACCAGTTTTCTCCAGAGGGTTCCTCAATTGGGGTGTCAAGCGGAAGGTCTAGCGAACTATTCTGAAGGCTATCCATCATCGCTGTCTCGTACTCTTCGGTCGAGGAGACCTCCATAATCAAGTGGGTGTTGTAGGGGATACGCTCGCCTGCACTGAGGTACCTGCCAGTGCTATCCTTGAGATGCAACACCAGTAGATGGTGTGGCCCTGGTACATATTCTATCGTGACATTCTTAAAACCAGCACCCTTTAGCATCATCTCCACTGAGCGCTCCGATAGCTCTTCAAACTCAGGGATCTTGATGCTCTTGACGTTCATCGTATTGACCGTCACAAAGATCGTGCGGTGGGGCTTGATGCGTGAGCCCGCCTTGGGAGTAGTATCTAGTATGATGCCAGGGGTCTGACCCTCTACATAGACGGAGTCAACCACCTCCATATTTAGGTGCGACCGCCCCAGCATCTCAGAGGCTTCGACTTGCGAAAGCCCAATGATATCGGGTGTCTCTATGGCTTTGCCGTGACGGGTGTATATTTTGAGGAAAAACATTGACCCCCAAAGAAGCAATAATCCAGCTAATACAATCAGTCCTATATGTATCAAAAGCCTAAGCCACCATGGTCGTTTATTGCTCCATGGTAGTTTTAGCTCTTTTTCGTCGGTTTCTTTGTTACTCATTTGCTATGTGATAAGGTAGTATTATTGGCACTTCCATACGTAAGGTATAGTGCCGCCACGTTGTCAATTACCATTCAAAATTACCACAATTCCACGATAGTAGCAAAGATGTACCCTTAGCCCTGTGTATTGAGGAGTCTGTTATTTAGCTTTTATTTAACCACAATTGCTGAGTGTTTCGTGCGGAGTAATAGGCTTATTGTACTTCTTTTGACTTGGAGATTGGGGTGTTTTTTGCCTTATTTTAGGGCGTTGGAAGTGATTTTGTAACCCATTGTTTTTCAGTGTGATATGATGGCGTTAATTGAGTTGCAACTAAGCAACCGGTTAGTTGCATCTCGGCAATTGCTTAGTTGCAACTCGCCGATCGCTTAGTTGCAACTCCACTTTTGGCTACTTACACTATGGGGTAATAGTCAATGGAAAAAGTGGTATAGGAGTGTCGTGGCTAGTATTTTTTTGCAGGCGATAATAATTTTCCGATGTCAAGATTTGTTTTCTAAACATTTCGGGGGTGATGAATGTTATTGGTAATAGAGGAGGAGAAGATTTTCCTTCTTTAGAAAGTTGTTTTTTTTTATTCACCCCGTCACAAAGCTCTTTCTGTAGGTGCGTGATGGATTAAGATTTACAAATAGATATGTTTACATTAGTAGGAAAGAAAGCACCTGATTTTAGTGCAACGGCTGTGAAGGGTAGTCAGTTTATCGAGAACTTTACCCTATCGCAATTTGAGGGAAAGAAGTATGTAGTCCTTTTCTTCTACCCTATGGACTTTACTTTTGTGTGTCCTACGGAGCTACACGCATTCCAGGCAAAGCTCGCGGAGTTTGAGAAGCGTGATGTGCAGCTGATTGGTTGCTCAGTGGATAGCCAATTCTCGCACTTTGCTTGGCTTTCTCAGGATCGTAAGGAGGGTGGTATCAAGGGAGTAGAGTATCCAATTGTTGCCGACTTCTCAAAGGTGATCTCTCAGAACTTCGGCGTTTTGGCTGGTGAGGAGGATTATGATGAGGAGGGTAACCTGATCTTTGAGGGTAATCCTGTAGCTTACCGTGGTCTATTCCTGATTGATAAGGAGGGTATTGTACGCCATATGCTGGTGAATGACCTGCCACTCGGACGTAATGTGGATGAGGTACTTCGTATGGTAGATGCCCTGAAGCACTATGAGGAGTATGGTGAGGTGTGCCCTGCCAACTGGAATGATGGCCAGGAGGCGATCAAGGAGAGCCACGATAGCGTAGCTAACTATCTATCTCACCACTAATCGTTAATAATTTAGTAGGTAAAAGTAGGCGGCTAGTGATTAGTGTTGGACACTGTTCACTAGCCACTTTTTTTATACTCTCCTTGAAATATAATTCCAAGCAACGATACGAATCTGATCAATCAGAGTGGAAGCAAGGTATATGCCAAGAATCATCAGTCCAGTGTATAATATAGCCACTGGAAGGCTGTAGGTGGCATAGAAGTAAAGAACAGCGGTGGTATAGTAGGGAGTGATATTGGGGTTTGCGTGAGTTAAGTAGGCAGAGAAGGAGGAGGCTGCACTCCAATTAATCAGCTTGGATTGAATATTTAGTTTTGAAAAGAATAGCAGTAAAGCAACTGATGAGATAATGACAGTTGGAGCTAAGTAGTCAAAAAGGTAGTGGTGTCTATTATAGATGGCTTTAGCAACCCTTGCTAAATTGCCCCATCCCTCCCCAATAATGGGCAAAGAGACGATAAGGGTGGTGACGATGAGTGAAATGCCAATGTAAGTAAGGAGGTCTATGCTTTTGGGTAACTGAGAAAATCGAGGCTTATAGATACGAATGTACCTAGCGAGTAGGTAGAGACCTATAAATGAGTGTGTTGAATAACCTTCATTAAAGAAGTAAGCATTGCCTAACCAACCATAAGTGGATTGGAATATGAAGAATACGATCAGTACTATTTCATAAACCCGTTTAGAGCTATGCTCAATAAAGAGATTAAGAACTGGAGATAAGATATAGAGCCCAATATAGGCTTTAATAAACCAACCAAGTTTGGTGGCATATAATACCTGTGCAATTCCTTTGAAAGTAAGATCGGAAAACCCACATAAGAGAGCCGTTATATAGATGGCTGTGGAGTAAAAGAGGCACTGAAAGATAAAGTTGAAGAACCCTTTTAGCCTGGGTTTGATCCCAAACCATCCAGATATAAGTACAAAGAGATTGACGCATACAATGGATAGGCTTTGACAGAGCACCATCCAAATGGAATAATAGGTGTTCTGTGTGAAGCATTCCCACTGTGGGGACCCCTGACTAAAGTAATTAGCGTGGACTACGAGGATCAATAGGGTAGCTACAATACGTAGTAGCTCCATATTGGAATCTCGGGTGGTGATTCTTTCCTTTATGGTGTGACTGCTGTGTTGGGTATTATCCATTTCTTTCTTTTGTGGTGCAAATAGTTGATGAGATACTTAGTGGCCTAGGAGCTTCTGCACATCCGCTTCGGTGCCATCGTTGGAGGCTGGTGTTAGCTGGAGTAGGTGGCAGAGGAGTGGGTAGATGGCTACGTTGGGGACTTGACTCACCTTTTTGCCTTTGGCAAATGAGGAACCTACACCAAAGAATATGGCTTGCATCTCGGGCACTGAATTATCAAACCCGTGACCGGCAGCAAGCTTGAGCTCTGGCTCTTCTCTGAAGAAGATATAGCCTCCGAGTTCGGGCATCACGACGATATCTCCGAGTCGCTCTCCTTCGCTAAAGTGGAAGCGTGCAGGTACATCGGCCCTTCGATAGGCGGTGATATTTGGAATCTTTTCAAGCACCGACATAGCCTCGTCAATATACTCTGGGCGCTTGGTGTAGAGGAGGGTGGGGGTGCCATCAACGATATAGCTAAAGCTATCTGCTGGAAGGTAGTCCCAAAGGTTGACGAGTTTTTCGGGCTCATAATCTTTCATCCCGTGGTCGGAGACTATAATAAAATCAACTTGTGAAGCGATGGGAAGCTTGGCTAGTTTACTCCTAAAATAGCCTACTACACTATCCACCTTGGCAACCATCGCCTTGAGTTCGTCGCTCTCGGTACCACAAGTGTGACCCGTGTGATCGGGCTCTTGGAGATACCAGGTGATAAGGCGAGGACGCTCTTCAATCGGCTTTTGCAACCATGCTATCACGGAGTCTGCACGAGCTGTAAAGGAGGTATTGGCATCATACTTTTTCCAATAGCTAGGGTGCATATTTTGCACAGCTGTCTCAGAGCCTACCCAGAAGTAGGAGCCTGCTTTTATCCCTTGTTTCTCGGCGGTATTCCAGATGGGTTCACCCCCATAAAAGGCTGGATTGTATACTCGAGTGCTATCACCGAGACGGTAATAGTCGTTGAGTTCATTGACCCAAAAACGGTTGTTGACAATGCCGTGGTTTTGGGGATAAAGTCCTGTGGCCATGCTATAGTGGTTGGGGAAGGTATTGCTGGGGTAGGAGGGCTGTAGGGAGCCTGATACCCCTTCTGCTGCCATTGCGTCGAGAAACGGGGTGGGTATCTCGTCTAGGTACATATACCTAAAGCCATCTAGCGAGAGGATCACTGCGTATCTCTCTTGTGTCTTTGCTTTTGAAGACTGTTGGTACAGCTTTATCCCTACAAAGATGGCGGAGAGCGTGAGGATTAGAAGTGCCCAAAATGTTGTTTTGCGTCGCGTCATATCTTTTTATTAATCTAATAGGTGTCAATTAAATATGGGCAAAGTTACTAAAACCCTTTGAGGTAGATTGCTCATTTATACTTAACTTTGTAGGAGAACAATTAGATAATGGATCAACAAGTAATCATAGGCATCGACCCTGGTACGATCGTGATGGGCTACGGGGTGCTAAGAGTGTCGGGCAATAAGCCAGCACTAGAGGCGATGGGAATCCTTCGGCTTGACCGCTATAAGTCGCACTACTCTCGTCTCCTGAAGATACAAGAGGCGGTAGAAGCACTGATCACGAGGTATGCTCCCTCGGCGATGGCATTAGAGGCCCCTTTTTATGGGGTTAATATACAGACAACCTTGAAGCTGGGACGTGCACAAGGAGCGGCGATGGTGGCTGCCCTTAAGGCGGGTATCCCAGTTACCGAATATGCGCCGAGTACAATAAAGCGTATGGTTACAGGCAAAGGAAATGCAAGCAAGGAGCAGGTGGCGGCTCTGCTGCAGTATATGCTAAAGATACCGGCGGAAGCGATGATGGAGAAAAATGATGCTACAGATGCGGTGGCGGTGGCATTGACCCATCATCTGCAGCAACTTCGTCCGCATAAAAGCTCTGGAAGCAGCTCTTGGAGCGAATATATTAAGCGAAATCCGGATAAAGTGAAAAAATAAGTCCAATATTTTGGTCAAATAAATATTTTGTGTTACCTTTGCAATCGCAAACGAGAGGTAACGACCTCCCAAAGCAAATGACTTCGTAGCTCAGTTGGTAGAGCAATTGACTCTTAATCAATGGGTCGAGGGTTCGAGCCCCTCCGAGGTCACAGGCGTGGTGAAGTGCTAGCACTTCACCACGCTTTCCTTTAGTATGACATGCCCGTCAGTGATACCAAAAAGAGACTGTTGCACGAAGGCGATCTGCGGCGTT